>CALALK010000026.1 GCA_937923125.1 uncultured Carnobacterium sp. | reverse complement strand
CGAAGTGCTTCTACTGCTACTTTAATCGCTGCTTCTGTATCGTGAACGATTGGGTTTGATAAACCTGCCGCTTCTCGTTCTTGGTTTCCTACTACTAGGAAAGTAGATCCAACGCGAACGCCTAAGTGGCTTGCTACTACAAACAACGCTGCAGATTCCATTTCAGAAGCCTTCACTCCAAGACGTTTCCAAGCTTCCCATTTATTTTGCAAGTCATAGCTAACTGGCATCACTTGTGGTTCGTGTTGTCCGTAGAAAGAATCTTTACATTGAACAACGCCTGCATGTGTTGTGTAACCTAAGTCTTTACCAGCCTTTAGCAATGCTGTTACTACATCGTAGTTGGCAATCGCTGGGAATTCGATTGGTGCGTACTCACGTGTTGTTCCTTCTGTACGAATCGCACCTGTCGCAATCACGATATCGCCACCTTTAACGTCGATATCAATTCCGCCACATGTTCCAACACGGACAAAAGTATCTGCACCACTGCGCACTAATTCTTCAAGTGCGATTGCAGCAGATGGTCCACCAATCCCTGTTGATGTCACACTGACTTTTTCTCCATCCAAGTATCCTGTGTATGTCACGTACTCGCGATTATCAGCCACTAGTTTTGCATCTTCAAAATGTTCTGCGATTTTCGCGCAACGTTTTGGGTCCCCTGGTAAAATCACATAACGACCTACATCGCCTTTACGTGTATGGATATGATATTGTAATCCTTCTTCTGAATATTTCATGAAAAACTTCCTTTCCTTGCACTAACCGTGCCCTGATATTGCCCTAGCAAACTAGGAAGGGGCCATGGTTTTTCCACAGCCCCAGATAGGAGGATGATGACAAATCTTCATCAAATAATTATGTCTATAAATGCCTTTTGCAATTATAGTTGAAAGGATTAAATAATTGGATATACAGTTACCATAATTATCTATATTTGCCTTTTCATCCCTCTACACTCACTAATATTTTACCAAAATCACCCTTCTTTTGCAAACGGTTCATTTTTGATTTTGGATACCCTAGCTTGATTTTCTTGTCGGCTAAAAGCTCATCTAACAGCTCCCAGAGACACGCCTCCATCTGGCTTTTGGGATTTGGAACGGGACGCATGAGCGGGCGCCAAACTTCTTCCACTCGCTTTACAAAATCCATCATTTCAACGTCTCCTGAAAAAGCCATTTGTTCCAACAGGATCCACGCATGGCCCTTCCAGACAAGATTGGGTACTTTAAACGTCTCCGTATAAATCGGAAAAGTCAAGAAACGGCTGGGCAAATCTTCCAGCGTTTGCCTACATCGATATAACTTCACGAGAAAGGCCCTCGTGAGCGGAGAGGCTAATTTCTTAAAGAGCATCGTATCTCTTGGTGTCCATTCTATCGCCCCATCTGGCTTCAAGTGCGCTTTTACTGGAAGTGAATCTTTGACGAGCTTTCTCCATTTTTTCCATGAGAACGCTAAGAGCGGCACTCGTACGACTTGAAACGTCATCTGCTGCGAGCGAGGCTTCACCTTGATTTGCGTATGAAAAATCATCTCACCATTCACAAAGAAAATAAGGAAATTCCCGAGTTGTGGATGATACTTCATTAAGTAACTAAAGGTGTCCGTCAATTTATGCTGACTCTCATAATTCTCCCCTAAAACCCAGTCAACCGACATGCCAATCTCTCCCAAATGTCGTGTTCGCTCCATAATTTCTTCTGTAGGAATCACACTGCATTGATACTCGATGCACCACGCACGTTCTCCTTCTGTCACGACAATATCCGGAATTTGTTCAATAGACGCTACATAAGGTTCGAGTTCTGCATGAAATCCATGGCTCTTTAAACTCTCCAGCAATAAATGTTTCCCCTCTTGATGTGCGATTGTTTCTTCCTGACGATGTTTTTTAGGCATATGCGAAAAGAAAACAACTCCATTTCTAGAAACCTTCTTTGTTACTTCTTCCCCGCATTCCGGGCAAAAATAAACTTCATCTTCCTTAATTTGTGTGGCATGAATTAACTCTCCCGTTTTCGTTCTAACGATATTCATATCTATCACCTCAACAAAAGATACGAAAAAACCTCTCTAATAGACTTAGAGAGGTTTCACTCATTAGATTAAGTTAGAATCTTTGAGAAGTTCTTCAATCATCGTACCTTTGATTTTCTTTGCAGCACGTTTTTCAAATAATTTCACTAAGAACGGAACTTTCACATCGGCTAATTTCTTACCATCCATCAAGCGGTTTGTTGATTTTGTAAGAACTCGTAAATCGTAAGCTGAAGCAAATACTTCTGGCACACCACGATCGACATCAAGCAATGTATATACAGCTTCCATCGCAGTACGAACAGAATACTCTGTTGTAAACACTGTATCTCGTGGAGTTTCAGCGAAGTTACCAATGAAGGCAATATTTTTAGAACCATTTGGAACAACAAGCGGACGGTCGCCATCTTTACGAGCCATGAAGTAGCTTGTGATATAAGGCATGTAGCAAGGGACTGTGTTGCATCCTTCGCTAGCAAATTCATGAATTAATTCTTCTGGAACACCCATGTGGTATAACCATTCTTCGGCAATTTCAATCCCTGTACATTCTTCGATTGGTTTTTCCACATAGTTTCCTTTGATTCCTGAATATAATCCGTAAATCCATACGACTAATTCATCTTTACTTTGTGCTTTAAAGTGTGGTTGACGGTTTAATGTGTAGCTCATCATCCAGTTTGAGTCGCGAACCGTTACGATTCCTCCTGTCACCACTTTTCCAGCATAAGGATCACGTTTTGAGATTTTTTGAATGTATTCAGCGATACGTTTGTCTTTTACAGTTGTTGTAGCTGAAACGAACCAGCTTTGGTCTGGCAAGTTTTCACAGAATACTTCTGGATGTCCGAAGCGTTCATCTTGTTTGGCTAAGTTTTTCCATAAGCTCCATGATCCACCTAATTCTTTTGAAATTGGAGCTGGAGTGTTGTTATCCCCGTATGTTGTTGCAGCAGTAATACTACCGTTTGTCACGAATACTAAGTCATTTTCTGTTAAATTGCGTGTTTCTAAAACGCCACCTACTTCTAATACAAGTTCTTTAGCAATCATGTCACTTCCAACATGTTCAACAATCACATTTTTAACGACTGTATCGTATTCAAATTGAACATTATGTTTTTTCAAGTAGTTCACAAGTGGTAAAACGAGTGATTCATATTGATTGTATTTAGTAAATTTCAATGCAGATAAGTCAGGTAAACCATCGATATGGTGAATGAAACGTAGGATGTAACGGCGCATTTCAATCGCTGAATGCCATTTTTCAAAAGCAAACATACTAGCCCAGTAAGTCCAGAAGTTTGATTCGAAGAATTCTTCACTGAATACATCGGTAATTTTTAGCCCTTGCAATTCAGATTCAGATGTCATGTATAACTTGACCATTTCTTCGCTTGATTTATCGCTTAAAGTGAATTGGCCATCGTCTGGGATACGTTGTCCTTTATTTTCAATCACGCGGCAATGTGAGAAGTTAGGGTCTTCTTTATTAAGCCAGTAGAACTCATCTAACACAGAGGCATCTTCGACTTCTAGTGAAGGAATTGATCTGAATAAATCCCATAAACATTCGAAGTGGTCTTCCATTTCACGTCCCCCACGAATAATGAATCCGCGTGTTGGATTTAAGATTCCGTCTAAGCTTCCTCCTGCAAGTGGAAGTTCTTCTAAAATATGAATGTTTTCTCCTTTCATTTGGCCGTCTCTTACTAAGAAAGCCGCTGCTGATAAGGATGCAAGTCCTGATCCAACTAAATAAGCTGATTTTTGATCAACTCCTTGTGGTTTTTTAGGGCGAGCAAATGCTTCGTAATTTCCATTTGAATGATACATAGTAATTCCTCCTAGTTCCTGAAAATCAGGTTTTGTTCTTTACAAACCATACTCTACTCCCGTTTTACACAAAGCACCATAGACAAAAAAATCCCAATGTCCAAACTTTGGACACTGGGATGGAATTGTAAAGTTTATTACTGGGAAATTCGTGCCACAATCGTTCCAATCATGACTTGTTCGATTTTTTCAACGAGTTCTTTAGCCGTACCAGGCATTTGACGACTAATCCAATCAAGTCCTACACCAACAAGCGCATACGTATAAAACTCAATCGAGAATTGTACCTGCTCTGCTTCTTCTCCACTAACATTGATTTCATTGAAAATCAAATCCGTCAAGAAACGTTCCACTTCTCGTTGCAAGAGCCGCTCTACATTTTCTTTGCTGACAGAACGATACGTGTTAAGGACAAAGTTGCGATTGTCATCCATATATTGGAATAGTGCCTCCAGGGCGTCTTGCCAATTCTCATAAGAAATATTCTCACCAAGCGTGATATTCGCTTCATTTAAATAAATCCATTCGACCAATTCATAAATATCATGGAAATGATTATAAAACGTTTGACGACTAATCCCGCATTTCTTCGTTAAATCCTGTACAGTAATCTTCGTCAACGGCTTTTCATTCATTAATTCTTTAAGCGTATTGGCTAACATCTTTTTCACAACAAGTGTCATTTGTATCCCTCTGTTTCATGAAGAAAAAGAGCGGGTTCCCCCACTCTTTATTTTTCTAAATTCTTTTCTTGTACGATATCCCATGAGAACCCTAAGGCACCTTCACCAAGGTGAGTTCCTACAACAGGTCCAAAATACGATAATGAAGTACGTAATTTAGGATATTGTTCTTGCATTTTTTGTCTCCAAGCTTCGCCAGCTTCTGGAGCATTTGCATGGATAATGACTAATTCATAGCCGTCACCATCTGTTGTTCCTGTTTCGTCAGCGAATAATTGTTCAATTCGTTTCATCGCTTTTTGTTGTGTACGAATCTTCTCGAAAGGAACGATTTTCTTATCAACGAATGTCAAGATTGGCTTAATTTTCAACATAGACCCCACTAATGCAGCCCCTGCAGATAAACGTCCACCACGTTGTAAGTTGCTTAAATCATCAACGATAAAGTAAGCTGTCGTACGGTCCACTAGACGTTGTACAGTTTCAACGATTTCTTCTGGTGAATATTCTCCAGATTTCGCCATAATAGCGGCAAGTTTTACTGCACGTGCTTGCGGAGCACAACTAATACCTGAATCGATTGGATAAATGGCTACTTCGTCTTTCATATCTTCGGCAACAGCCACACATGTTTGGTAAGTTCCACTAATTCCGCTAGAAATAGTAATAGGAATAATAGCGTCATAATCTTTTGCAAGTTCGCGGAATAATTCGTATGTTTCCCCTACAGCAGGTTGTGTACTTGTTGGAAAGACTGGAGAACTTTTTACTTTTGCATAAAATTCTTCAGCAGTAATATCAATCTCTTCACGATAAGTTTCCTGTCCGAAAATAACAGACATCGGCAATACGTAAATACCATACTCGGCATATTCTTCTTTTGTTAAGTAAGCCGTGCTATCTGTAACTACAGCAATTTTCATCCATTCAACTCCTTTCAGTTTGAAAAATTGAGATTGTTTAAGCCATAAAAACTATAAACTTTCACTCTTCAAGTATAACAAAAAAGCATTTAACACGCAACGAATGGAAAGTTTTGCTTAAGAGTCTTAACATTACTTGCTCATCTTTCATTTTGCAGTATAATAGGTTACATAGAAATTTTTATCGGAGGTACTATGGAACAAAGATCAACACAACATCAATTAGATAAACAAAAGAAAAATGACTGGTTCTTACGATTCTTTAAAGGAATGTTCATCGGATCAGGATTTATCCTCCCAGGTGTCAGCGGTGGTGCACTTGCTGCTATCTTTGGACTTTATGAACGCATGATTGCTTTCCTAGCAAACGTCACAAAAGACTTCAAGAAGAACTTCTTATTCTTCTTACCAGTCGGAATCGGTGCTCTAGCAGGTATCGTAGTTCTATCATTTGGAGTGAGCTTCTTATTAGGAAACTTCGAAACCATTATCCTTTGGTTCTTCATTGGATGTATCGTCGGTACAATCCCTGCTCTTTGGAAAGAAGCTGGAAAAGAAGGTCGCTCAACACGTGATATTCTCATTCTACTTGCTTCATTTATTGGCGGATGCGTACTTCTTTATTTAGGTGAAAATGCAATCGGCGGTAGCGTGGAAGCAAACTTCTTCACTTGGATGATTGCTGGCGGATTAATCGCTCTTGGAATTATCGTTCCTGGACTTAGCCCATCAAACTTCATCGTATACATGGGAATGTACAAACAAATGTCAGATGGTTTCAAAACATTAGACATGAGCGTAATCCTTCCAATCGCGTTGGGTGGACTTGTAACATTAGCGCTCTTCTCAAAACTCGTACACTACATTTTCAAGAAAGCTTACCCACAATTATTCCACTTTATTTTCGGAATTGTGCTTGCTTCAACTGTAATGATTATCCCAACAAACTATGCTGGATTTGACATCGTTCAATACCTTGCTTGCGTTGTGATGTTAGGATTCGGTACATGGCTTGGCGCATTCATGGCAAAACTTGAAGATACTTATAAATAACATTTCAAACAGCTTTGCTTCTCGCAAGGCTGTTTTTTTATGTCCAAAATTATCATATATGATAATTTCGCTCTCACTTCAAGATGTAACATTTTTGTTACGTAACAAAAATGTTACATCTGCTTTTTTATTAAACGCACACACTCTATCTCTTCTCCCTTGCCTTTGCCCCGAATAGAACTCTATAACCTCTCTCCTCGGGTAGAGTTTTTACCCCAAAAGGCGATTATGGGATTGCGTTCACCTATTAAAAAGAGAATTCGCTTATCAGACATTTATTGAAACCATAGCGGGGAATCATATCGAATGCGAATTAAAAGCCGTTATGGATTTTATCCATTACGGCTTGTTTGAGGCTTCGAAGGAGAAAGACTCCAAGGCTTTCTCCGGTATCCCGCTATTTTGTTTCAATAAACAATGGCTGATAAAAAAGAATTCTCTTTCCAGCACTATCCCCACTAATACCATAATCGCCGCCCTTGGCGGTTACTAAAAGTATTGAACGCACAAAAAAACTCTCTCGAAGTGAGAGAGTTTGTAAAGTTCTTATTTGAGACCGTATTTTTTGTTGAAACGATCCACACGTCCGTCTGCTTGAGTGAATTTTTGACGACCTGTGTAGAATGGGTGAGAATCAGAAGTGATTTCCACACGTAGTAATGGGTATTCGTTACCGTCTTCCCATACAACTGTTTCACTTGAAGTCTTTGTTGAACCTGATAAGAATTTGAATCCTGTAGTTGTATCCATGAAAACTACTGGACGATATTCTGGGTGAATTCCTTGTTTCATTTCTATTCCTCCTGCCCTGAATTATTTGCTAATCCAGAGTTATTTATTTTCGCATGCATAATGCAACACGAATATAATACCATGCTCAAATTGAATTTGCAATAGTTTTATTCATCCCCTAATTCAAGTCCGGGAATTGCGTTTAAATCCATATTTGCAAAGTCTTTTTGCATATATTTTGTATAGGCTGCAGCACCAATCATCGCGGCATTATCTCCGCAAAGTGACAATGGCGGAATGGAGAATGTCACTGCTGGATAGTGTTCTTCCATCATTTGTGTCATCGCTGTACGAAGACCCTTATTGGCTGCCACTCCTCCTGCTAACACAAATTGTTTTACAGGATACGCTTCAAGTGCGCGTCTTGTTTTTTCGACGAGAACCTCAACGACACTTGCTTGGAAACTTGCAGCTAAATCTTCAGGGATTATCTCTTCGCCTTTTTGCTTCGCGTTATGGACACGATTGATTACCGCTGATTTCAATCCACTAAAACTAAAATCAAAATGGTCTTCATGAATCATGGCGCGTGGAAAGTCATAAGTATCCGTTCCTAGATGAGCTAACTCATCCATTTTCTTTCCACCAGGATATGGCAAGTTCAAAATACGACCAATTTTGTCATAGGCTTCCCCCGCGGCATCATCTCTTGTCTCTCCGATAATCTGGAACTCGCCGTCAGTTGGCATATAGACAAGTTCTGTATGACCACCACTTACAACCAGCGCCATTAGTGGGAATTGCAAAGGTTCCACAAGTTGGTTTGCGTAAATATGTCCTGCCATGTGGTTCACTGCAATCAGTGGTTTTCCGCTAGCTAAAGCTAAAGCCTTCGCTGCAGAAATCCCAATTAGAAGAGCTCCAACAAGTCCCGGACCATATGTCACTGCAATGGCGTCCATGTCATCCAACGTTTTGCCTGCTTTTGCAAGGGCTTCGTCAATGACTTGCGTAATTTGTTCGACGTGATGGCGGCTGGCAATTTCAGGCACAACCCCACCAAAACGCATATGACTCTTAATTTGAGAGGCTACAATATTTGAAAGAATTGTATTTCCGTTTTGAATGACGGCTGCACTTGTCTCATCACAACTACTTTCGATTGCTAGAATCAATGTTTCTTTCATATTGTCCCTCCTATCTTTGTTCAATTTCTAAACGATATTCAATCGCATCTTCAACAGGGTCGTTGTAATAATCACTTCTCGTATGGAAGGCTTCGAACCCTAGAATTTCATATAAATATTGAGCACGTGTATTGCTCTTACGTACTTCTAAGAAAATAACTTTTACTTCTTTTTGCTTCAAATCATATAAAGCCATTTGCCATAAGCGTTGCGCGAGGCCTTTGCCTTGATAGTCTTTTTTAATCACGATATTCGTGATGGTTGCTTCATCCAGTACGCTTTGGACTCCGAGGAATCCTACTAATTGGCGTTGCATCCATACTCCGTAATACGTGTTTGTTGGATTATCTAAATCGGCAAGGAAACTTTCGGCACTCCAATTATTTGGATGCTCGTAATTTTCTTGCACTAACGCGACTAACGCCTCTGCCATCGCTAAATCGGCTGGATGCAGTCTTGTAAATGAATACTCCGACGAATGGAATGAAGACGGTGTTTTGGGTGGTAATGCATATAACATTTCCACGGCATCTTCATTTTCAGGAGTATAGTAATTTTCCTTTGTTCCCACTACCTCGTATCCATTTTTACGGTAGAGTTTAATGGCTTTGGTATTTGAGATACGCGCCTCGAGTGTAATTTCTTTTTTATCAAGAGAACGCGCAATTTTTTCTAATGCTTTTAATAATAAAGTTGCGACATTCAAGAAGCGATAATCTGGTAATACGGCTACATTGGTAATATGTAAATCCGTCCCTTGTGTCGTTCTTGCGCCAACAAAACCGATAATATCCCCTTCGGATTCAAGCACAATATAAATGGCATCTGGATTATGTGCGACATCTTTTTCAAGAACATCCTTTGCCCATGGAGACTCTCCATCATACGCAGCCTTCTCCACTTCAAAAATGCGAGATGCATCCTCTGGAAATCCGATTCTGATTTTTGCTTGCGCGCCGTTTCCAAGAATCACTCTTTTTTCAAAGTTCTCAAACTGGTCGCGAATCGGATCCATCTGTTGCGCTTCTTCTAAAAACAGTGCTTTAATTTTTTCAAACCACTGAACGAAGCGTTCTTTAAACTCGTTCCACATACACTGACCCCTTTTCTAAAGGATGCTCAGCTTGCCAATTCTCTTCTGCTTCTGCCAGTTTCAAGTACATTGGGACAAACACGTCCGCGTCAACAGCTTCCTTATTTCTTCCTAATTCAATGAGCGATGTTGCGTGAGGAATCGCGTTTGGCCCTTCAAGCCACTTCGCCTCACTCGCTCCTTTTTCTACAATTGCTTCTTTTGTAATCGACTGTAATTGTCCTACAAAAGTCACTCCGTTTGATTGTTCTGGTAATGATTTTAAGAAATCATCCCACGAACTATGACGCTCTGGAATCACCTTTTCAAAGCCTTCGTCAGTTTTTTGATAGCCTACTGCAAAAATATTTCCACGTCTGGCATCAAAAAACGGCACAACGACTTCTCCCACCTTCACTTTTGAAGTGAGGTCTGGTAAAAAGACGTCGAGACTGGAGACTCCAACAAGTGGAATCCCCAGACTCTTCGCGAGTGTTTTAGCAACGGTTACGCCAATTCGAAGACCTGTGTAAGATCCAGGACCTTCAGCAACAACGACCTTTGTTAAGTCTTTTGCTGTAATACTCGCTTCTTTAAAAACGGCTTCGATCGTTGGCATCAGTAGAACACTATGTTGCAACGTGTTCTCAATCGTTTGTTCAATAATGGTACCGTCTGTCAGTTCTACAGCGACCGATAATGTCTTATTCGATGTATCTAGTGCGAGGATTGTCATACGGCACTTCCTTTCTAACTATTTCGTAAATTCATGCATGAAGGCGCTGAATGCTTCTTGGCCTTCTTTTGTTTGTTTAAAGACGCCTGCATATTCTAACACACGGCAGAATTTTGCACTAACTGCTTTTTGTAAAAATGCGTCTACAGTTTCTTTTGTTGGTGCTTGTGCTTTTAATTCTTTCGCCCATTCTTGGTGAATTTCTGCAACAGCTTCAAGACTTCCTTCTCCAACGAGATAGTCTCTCACTTCGCCAAGTTCACGTTCAAGACGTGGTGGTAAAATCGCAAGCCCCATTACTTCAATTAAACCGATATTTTCTTTCTTAATATGTTGTACATCCGCATGTGGATGGAAAATTCCGTCAGGAAACTCCGGTGTTGTACGGTTGTTACGTAACACTAAATCAAATTCATACGCATCTCCTTGACGGCGCACGATTGGTGTAATCGCATTGTGCGGTTCCCCATTAGACTCACGTAAGATTTCAAGATCTTTGTTTTCGTAGTCTTCCCATGCTTTTAAGATATCAACCGCCACTTCAAATACTTCCTCACGGTTATTTCCGCGAAGACGAAGCGCAGAAAGTGGCCAGTAAAGACGTTCGATTTCAACGGTGTCAAATTTCTTAGAAATACCTGTTTCTAAAACTTTAGCACGGTTCATCGGGAATTCGTAACGGCCTCCTTGATAGTGGTTATGACTTAAAATTGACCCACCAACAATTGGAAGCCCTGCGTTTGACCCTACAAAATAATGAGGGAATTGTGTCACGATTTCAAGGAGTCTGTTAAAAGCACCCTCATCCACTTTCATTGGTTCTAAGTTTTCAGACAAGAAGATTGCATGCTCTGAATAATAAGCATATGGAGAATAGTGATAACCCCAACTCTCTCCATCCAGTTCCATTCCGACAATACGGTGGTTCGCACGACCTGGCCAGTTGATACGACCATGGTAGCCCACGTTTTCAAAACATAGACGGTTGGCAGGATAATTGAAATCCTTCGACTGTGCTGCTTTGATGATTTCTTCTTTTGTTTTTTCTGGTTTTGATAAGTTAATCGTGATTTCTAAATCGCCATACTCTGTTTCTCCATTAAAGGAAATATTTTTAGCGATATCATTTACCTTAATTAAGTTTAAATCGAGCGCCATTTTATAAAACGCATCGGTTGCTACTTTTGGACCTTCTTCGTATTTCTCCCAGAATAGACGGTTCAAATCTGAAGGCTTTGGAATCACGAGGTTCATTAACTCTTGTTCAAGCCAGTCGCGTTCTTCAAGGTCGTTTGCAATCTTACCAGCTTCAACAGCAGCTTCTACTAAGTTTGCCATTGCATCTAGTAAAGAAGGTTGCTCCACCTCATTCGAACTTTCAAAAGATTCTTCTCCCACTAAATAAAGCACACGATTTAATAAATAGTAACGATCTTCTTTTGAAGCATACCCTGAAGCAATCGCACTATCTACAAACTCTTGAATGGCCTTATTGATTTTCATAATCTTGTCCTCCTACCAACTAGTTCCTAATCGATTAATATGCACGAGCAATCCAAACCGTATGAGTGGCTGGTTTACCTGTTACGATACATTTTTCTTTTTTCACTGGAGCGTCAAATGGAATGTTACGAGTTGTGAAGCCTGTTTCTTCTTTGATTTTCGCTTCACTTTCTTCTGTTCCATCCCAACCAACTAATACCCAACCAGGTACTTCGCCAGCTTCACGTTTAGCTTCAATATGAGCTTTCAACTCATCTAAAGTATCAATGTTTGTATATTCGTTAGAAGCACGCATCGCACGAGCTGTTTCTAACAGACGGCCTTGCATTTTATCTAATTCAGCTAAAATTGTATCTACTAAACCATCGAATCCTACTGCTACTTTTTCATCTAAGTCACGCATTTTTGTCATCACTTGATTGTTTTCTAAGTCGCGAGGTCCGCATTCGATACGCATTGGAACGCCACGTAATTCCCACTCATTGAATTTGAATCCTGGTGAGTTGTCAGTGTCGTCAATCTTCACACGTAATCCAGCAGCTTTCAATTCTTTTTGAAGCTCTTCTAATTTTTCTAAGATAGCTGGATTTTTCTTCCATGGTCCAACTGGAATTAAGACTACTTGTGTTGGAGCTACTTTTGGAGGTAATACTAATCCTTGTTCGTCACCGTGAGTCATGATTAATGAACCGATTAAACGAGTAGATACTCCCCAAGAAGTTGTATGCGCATGTACGTGTTCGTTTTCTTTTGTTAAATATTTAATGTCAAAGGCTTCAGCGAATTTTGTTCCCATGTAGTGAGAAGTTCCCGCTTGAACAGCTTTCCCATCTTTCATCATCGCTTCGATTGAGTAAGTGTCTACCGCACCTGCGAAACGTTCTGATGGAGTTTTTTGACCTTCGTAAACTGGCACTGCTAATACGCCTTCTACGACTTCTTTATAAATCTCTAGCATTTTCATTGTACGGCGACGTGCATCTTCTTCATCTGCATGTGCTGTATGTCCTTCTTGCCATAAGAATTCTGAAGTACGTAAGAATGGTAAAGTTTTCTTTTCCCAACGGAATACGTTTGCCCATTGGTTGATTTCATATGGAAGATCACGGTATGAATTGATCCAGTTTGAAAAAGCTGTTCCAATCATTGTTTCACTTGTTGGACGAAGCGCTAAACGTTCTTCTAATTTCTCACCAGCCGCTTCTGTCACCCATGGTAATTCAGGAGCGAATCCTTCAATGTGATCTGCTTCTTTTGTGAAGAAACTTTCTGGAATTAACATTGGGAAGTACGCATTACGAATGCCTTCTTCTTTGAAACGACGGTTAAACTCCTCTTGAATATGTTCCCAGATTTCATATCCGTCTGGTTTGAAAATCATACATCCACGCACTGGTGAATAGTCCATTAAATCTGCTTTTTGAATGGTTTGAATATACCATTTAGAGAAATCTTCTCTTTGTAAGTTTGTTTTTTCTGCCATCTGCTTGACTCCTTTTTCGTTTTTTGTGAAATAAAAAAAGCCACTCCCCTAAAAAGGACGAATGACTCGCGGTACCACCTTAATTACACTTACGTTGTAAATGTCTCTTTAACATTGATAACGATGATTTCACCGGATTATTTTCATAATCACCTATTTGGTAGGTTCAGTTAAAGAGCGGGGGTTCTTTCTCAGCAATCAGAACTTTCTGTACCCATCATTTCACTTACTTTTCCATGTCCTATCGTACTCTAAACAAGGGTGGAAAGCAAGTGTTTTCTTGCTGTAAACTAGTCGTATTTTGCTGTCTTTTGAAGAAACTCTACTAAGTTTGTTGTATGGTTATATTTAATTGCAGCACTTAAGTCTTTTTCCAAGATGACTTTTTCTAAATCAATGCCGTTTACAGCGGCAATCGCAATCGTATAATGGATGACATCTGCTAGTTCTTTTCCAAGTTCAGCATGTACTTCCTCAGTATTTCCATCTTTTCTACCGTCGCGAATACTAATTTGCTCTGCAACTTCTCCAATTTCTTCGACTAATTTAATAAAGAGCCCCTGGTCAGATTTTCGATTCTTATAGACATCTGCTAAATACTCTTCATATCGTCTTACGGTTAATCCTGACATCCAATCACACTCCAATAAAATAAGCAATAGACCGATAAAGTCTATTGCTATTTTACATAATTTCTAGTAGAAGATAAAACGTTTAGCGCTTGTCAATTGCTTTCACTACTCTATCTCCAACAATTTGGATAATAAATACCAAAATAAGGATGGCTACTGTAGCGACAAAGATGATATCCACTTTGTTTCGTGTATAACCAATGAGGTAAGCTAAGTTTCCTAATCCACCCGCACCGATAACACCAGCTACAGCTGTAGAACCGATTAACGCGATTGCAGTTACGGTAATCCCTGATACAAGTGCTGGAAGTGATTCTGGAATCAGAACTTTTGTAATGATTTGGCGAGTATTTGCCCCCATTGATTCTGCCGCCTCGATGACTCCTGATGGGATTTCATTTAACGCGATATCCACCAGACGCGCGTAAAATGGTGCAGCACTGATAATCAATGTTGGAATTGCCCCTTTAGGCCCTACAATCGTTGACATGATGGCTTTTGTAAAAGGCATCAATAGTGTCAGTAAAATGATAAATGGAATCGCACGGAAAATATTAATGATTCCACCTAAAATCAGATGAACCCATGTATTTTCAAGACTGCGACTCTTTCCTGTTAAGAAAAGAAGGAGTCCTAAAATTAATCCAATGACAAATACATAGAACGTTGGAATGAAGGTCATATAGAGAGTTTCATTAATAGCTTTAATGACATCAGGCCATACAACATTCTCGAACGAAAACATTTCTCTGAAAAGTTCATCTAGGCTTGCTGATGCTAAAAATAGATTAAACATGCTCTAACACCTCCACGATAATTTCTGCTTGTTTAAGATATTCGATAACTTCTTCTGCTTTTGAAGATTCTTCCTCAATCAAAATAATCATGCTTCCTAATATCCCTTTTTGCGTAATATTTACCTTCGCTTGTAAAATCGATACCGTTGCATCCAATTTTCGAATCGCTTCAGATAATACAGCGTCTCCGGTACGGTCACCTAAATACTGAATACGAACCGCTATACCTGGTCGTAGGGATGTTGAAAGGTGATGGAATACCTCATCGATTTCATCATCCACACGTTCTTCTCCCACGAATTGTTTTGTAATTGGTTGTTGTGGATTTTTGAAGACTTCAATTACTTCTCCGCTTTCCACTACTCGTCCTTCTTCCATCACGGCAACACGGTGGCAAATTTGACGAACGACATGCATTTCATGCGTAATTAACACAATCGTTAACCCTAGTTCTTGGTTGATTTCTACTAATAGCTTCAAGATATCTTTTGTTGTCTTAGGGTCAAGTGCACTCGTTGCCTCATCACATAAAAGGACTTCTGGATCGTTAGCTAACGCACGGGCAATCCCTACTCTTTGCTTTTGTCCCCCAGAAAGTTGTGATGGATAAGATTTTTCACGTCCTGTTAACCCCACTAAATCGATTAATTCGGCTACCTTAGCTTTACGCTCGGCTTTTGGAACGCCTGCAATTTCAAGTGAAAAAGCAATGTTTTCTTCGACTGTTCTCGACCATAAAAGATTGAAATGTTGGAAAATCATCGCGATTTTTTGACGCTCTTTTAACAACTCTTTACGTTTTAAGGTTGTAATATCTTTTTCATTAATATAAATATGGCCACTTGTAACCGTCTCAAGTCCATTTAACAAACGGATTAATGTACTTTTACCCGCACCTGAAAAACCAATCACTCCAAAAATTTCGCCTCTACTAATCTCTAACGAGACATCTTTTACAGCTTCAACCGTGCCTTGTTTCCCAGTATATGTTTTGGACACGTTCTCTACTCGAATCATTGTTTCACTCCTTAACGGTCAAAAGGGAGCGAAAAGTACAAGGCTTTTGGCTTTGTATCTTTCCACTCCTCTTGTTCTCTTATTATTTTTATTATTTCGCAGGAATTACAGAACCATCTGTATATTTTTCGTTGATGAATTTACGGATTTCATCACTTTGTAACGCTTTGATTAATGCTTGAATTTTTGCTTTATCTTTATCAGCAGGTTTTACAGCGACTAAGTTAGCGTATGGTGAACTTTCATCTTCTAAAGCGATTGAATCTTTCACTGGTGAAAGTTTAGCATCGATTGCGAAGTTTGAGTTGATGATCACTGCATCCCCTTCATTATTTTCGTAAGTTGATACTAACAATTCAGGTGCG
>CALALK010000025.1 GCA_937923125.1 uncultured Carnobacterium sp. | reverse complement strand
GGTATTTCCCGATTTTGATAGGTCTCTTATGGATTCCGAATCTCTTTTTACTAAATGACTCTGCTGCCATTTATATTCTGATTTATGCAGTGGTCAGTCTTATAGGGCAACTCATTGGATTGCTATTCAAAAAATAGTTAAAAAATAACCCTGGCCATCGCTGGTCAGGGTTTTGTGTTTGTATTTTAGAATAAGATTAGATACAACAAATTTATTTTACATTTTTGGGGATATAACATTCTTAGACGATAATAAGATATATTCTGTTGACTGTTATTTTTAGAATGTGTAAAATTTACATATGCTATTAAAAGAGAAGTTTCTTTCAGAAAAGCAAAAATAGTGGAGGTATGTAAATTGAGAAGTACAAATATAAAGAAGAAATTTAATAAGTTTAGTGTTCTATTGAATGTGGTATTAATAGCTATTATAGCTATTGGAGTGCTATTTTTCTTACCTAAGGAACATAAATCAGAAGTCAAATCGTCAATTAATATCGAAAGTATTGAAAAAGTGAATGAAGTTGTATTTTTGAATGCGGGAGTTAATGAAATTATTACTGAAACAAAAACAACCCAAGTTTTTGGGTTTGATGTGCCGTTCTCTAAAAAAACGGCATTAGTGATTTTAAATTATACAGCTAAATTTGGAATTAAAAGTAGTGTAAAGGTTGAAAAAATAAGTGAAAAAGAATATAAGGTTATCGTTCCAAAATTTGAAGTAATTGGTGTTGAACTTTCAAAAGATAATCCTTACAATTTGTATGATAATCATGGAGAGTTGTTAAGTGGAACTACAGAAGATGTTGATACTGGGAAATTGGTCACTAACCAACTTTCTAGTGATAAACAAGCAGAGTATTTAGATAAATTTAAGAGTGAAATTAAAGAATCTGCAATCAATTATTATAAAACAATATTTGCTTCAATGGATTCTGAAGTAAAAGTAACTGTAGAATTTACAGAATAATTCTTTCAAATAAAATTTTAGAAACAAATAACCCTGACCATCGCTGGTCAGGGTTTTCTGTTTGTATTTTAGAATAAGATTAAGAGTAAGCTGATAGTGATAATCAGTTGTACCACTAATCCAAGTAGTGATAAGTAGATTGGATCGATTGTTGATTCTGTCGCGCTCTTAAACATCGATGACGTAAAGGTTACGATGTAGAGTAGGAAATGTGCAAAGAACACAATGACGATTCCAACGAATAACCATACAGGGCTAATGAAGGTCATGACAGTTGCGACGGCAAGTAACACAATCGCAAGAACGTTCATTCCTTCGTATTGTGTCAACCAGTAGTTAAATACGTGTTGACGTTTTTGGAAGACATGTTTCAATCCGTACGATACGCTTGGGAATCCAAGGTAGAACACCGCGTAGAAGAGGATGAAGCGAATGAACATCCAAATGTAGTTTGGTGTGCTTGTTAAACTTGGTAAGATTGAAATGTCTGCAAAGATTTGGTATTGACCAATAAGGGAATGAATTAAGTGTGTGGACACAAATGAAGACATCACTGTTGCTAAAATAATTAAAGCATATCCATATGAACGGCTATATTGACGTTTACGGGTATAGTGATTTGTCGGTTGTGCCAAACGTTCTCCAAAGAACGTGAAGAAGCGTTTAAATTTATTCCAAGCTCCTGCATAGGCGAAGCGGTTATTCTTCACACGGTTTTCTTGTGAGCTACGGTTATCTTCTTCAGGAATACTTGTTTCTACTTTCGTTGTAAACGAAGGAGTAGGTTCATTATTTTCATCTAAAAGGTCCGTTTGAACACCTTCATTCGGTTCAATTGACACCGGTTGTGATAGTTCATCTTGCACTGTTCCACAGTAAGGGCAGAGTGTTTCTTGTTCGTCAATCATCTCATGACAGAATGGACATTGTTTCATGATTCTTCCTCTTTCTATGTCTAATAATTTTCATTGCTATTGTATCATAATTTCACTATAAAAAAAGACTAGGAACTCCTAGTCTTAGCGTGGCATCTTTTCAGATGAGTAGGTCGTGTTCACATCACGAACTACAAACAGCTACATCCGGTAGTGTGCCTAAGCACATCTGTTCCACATAACTCGCAGTCTCTTATGTACTGCGTGTCGCCTCATCGCATAGAATATATTATAGCAGAGGGCGTGTGGAATGTCATGTCCGAACTATTTTTCGCGAATGACTTCGATTTTGTAGCCGTCTAAGTCTTTTACGAAATAGTAGTTTGCAGGATGTCCTGGTAAACCTTTTAATTCTGTAACGTCATAGCCTTTTGCAACGTGTTCAGCGTGAAGTCCTTCTAAGTCTTTAGCGCTAATGGCGATATGACCATATCCGTCGCCGATTTCGTAAGGGCCGTGGCCGTAGTTATATGTTAATTCTAATTCATAATCGTCACCTTCGAATGCTAAGTAAACGATTGTGAATTTGTGTTCTGGGAAGTCTTTTCTGTGAGTTTCTTTAAAACCAAATGCTTCTTCGTAGAAACGAATGCTTTCTTCTAGATTTTCGACACGGACACAAGTATGCAACATTTTTGACATGATGTGACCTCCTTAATTTATTTTCCTTAAGCCTAACAAACTCTAAACGTAAATACAAGTTTTCAAGACTGTTTTCATTTCGCGGACAAATGTATTCGATTAGTGGAAATATGTTGCGTTCTTTTCATTAATTTGGTAGTCTAGTACCATTGAAAAAATAAGGAAGTGTCATATGAAAGTAATCAAATTTGGTGGAAGCTCTTTAGCCAATGCCACTCAATTAAGAAAGGTCTTTAATATCGTAAAATCTGATGAAAAACGTAAAATCGTGGTGGTGTCAGCCCCAGGGAAACGTACATCAGACGATGAAAAAGTAACAGACCTATTAATCCAATTAGCAACTTCTCATATTGAAGGGAATTATGATGAAGAAGTCTTAAAGAAAATCTTAGTGCGTTATAAAGAAATTTGTGATGAATTACAATTAAAACCAGAAGTATTTGAACTCGTTCGTATCCATTTTAAAAACTTAAAAGAAAGAACGGACCTTGCTCCGGACTATTTAATGGATGCGTATAAAGCTAGTGGGGAAGATTTAAATGCGCGTCTTATTGCTTCATACTTTAACCAAGAAGGTCTTGCGGCTAAATATGTGGGCCCTCGCGAAGCAAAACTTTGGGTGAGCGACACTCCAGGGGAAGCACGTGTCTTAGAAGAAAGCTACCATGAATTAGAGTACTTACAATTAACAAACGAAGTCATTATCTTCCCAGGATTCTACGGAGTGACAAAAGAAGGCAATGTGGTGACGTTCTCTCGTGGGGGTTCTGATATTACAGGGTCGATTTTAGCCAATGCTGTGAACGCAGAAGAATACGAAAACTTTACAGACGTAGATGCGATTTATGTTGCGAGTCCAAAAATCGTGCATAAACCACTCGCTATCGATGTGTTGTCTTATACAGAAATGCGTGAGTTGTCCTATGCTGGATTCTCTGTATTCCATACAGAAGCGCTTCTTCCTTCCATTAAAAAAGGAATTCCAGTGCACGTGTGCAATACGAATAATCCAGAAGCAAGCGGAACGTACATTATGAAAGGGAAAGTTACTTCTCCAAGTGTTATCTCAGGGATTGCAAGTTCACCAGGCTTCGTAAGTATTTACGTGAAGAAATACTTGATGAACCATGAGATTGGATTCCTTCGTAAAGTATTGACGATTTTCGAAGAAGAAGGTATTTCTATCGAACATATTCCAACAGGGATTGATGATGCGACAATTATTATCCGTGGGGAAGATGCTACTGACGAGCAACTCGATGCGATTGTGGAACGTTTCTATGCGGAATTAGACGTGGATGATGCGCACTATATGCGTGGCCTCTGCCTGATTATGTTAGTAGGGGAAGGGATGGTCAACATGGTCGGTACAACGGCTCGTGTGGCATCCACTCTTGCACGTACTCAAATCAATATTGAATTATATAACCAAGGGGTATCTGAGGTTTCGATGATGTTTGGTATTTTAGATCAATACGAAAAGAAAGCTATCCGTGCGTTATATGATGAATTCTTTGGTGAAACAAAAGAATATCAAGTAGTGGAATAGTGTTTTCGCATTAAAAAAATAGTAATGGTTGTAATTCACAAACAGGAAGAGTAGAATATCGATATATTCTGCTCTTTTAATTTGGGTAGTATTTTTGATTAGAATAGGAGGGACGAAGATGCTTCGTTTCTTATTTAAAAATAATTCCATTCCAAAAAGGATTGCTTCCAGTTTTGCGATTGTAATCTTGGTGGGGTCATTCCTACTCAATTTGCCGATTTCGCAACTGGCGACGTCAAAGGCTTCGTATTTTGACCACTTGTTTACAACGGTATCGATGGTATGTGTGACGGGACTTTCGACGCAACCAGTAGCCGAGACGTACAACACTTTTGGACAAGTGATTTGTATGATTTTAATGCAAATCGGGGGATTAGGATTAATGAGTATTATTGCCTTTTTCCTCTATGATTCGGGCAAGAAGATGTCCTTGGTGAACAAATTAGCCTTGCAAGACAGCTTGAATCGCGATGATGGTCAAGATTTTAAAAGCTATTTGAGAACGATTTTTAAATATACATTCTTTATTGAATTTGTAGCGGCGGTGATTTTATCTTTCCGCTTCGTTCCAGAACTAGGAACTGAAAAAGGAATTTTCACTGCGTTCTTCTTTGCAATTTCTGCATTTTGTAATGCAGGCTTTGATAACTTAGGGTCCAATAGTTTGATTAATTATGCGACCGATCCATTTTTAACATTAGTGGTTGCGGCTCTTATCATTCTGGGAGGAATTGGTTTCTCCGTTTGGTTTGATTTCAAACGAAGCTACCTTGAAATGAGAAAATCGACCAAGAGTA
>CALALK010000024.1 GCA_937923125.1 uncultured Carnobacterium sp. | reverse complement strand
ATTCTTCTAATAGGAAAACTACTAAACCACGTGAGTGAAAGCTCACGTGGTTTTTTTATGCAATAAAAAATATCAGATATCGTATCATATTCAAGTTTTTCGAATAGAAAATCTATATTTCTTTATTCGGGGTAGGCGTATACTAAGTACAGATGAAGGAGGGGTAAGATGGATTTAGTATTTATGGGTAGCGTATTTTTTGCGGGGCTTTTATCGTTTTTTTCACCCTGTGTTTTACCGCTATTTCCAGTATATTTTGGAGTCTTAATGAGTGAACAAGATGGAGCGCATATTAAACTGGGTAAGTTTTCTATTTATTGGAAACCAATTATTCGGACATTGATATTCATAGCGGGAATCTCAACAGTCTTTTTCTTTCTCGGATTTGCAGCAACTATCTTAGGAAGCTTGATATACAATGCGTGGTTCAATATTTCATTAGGAGTCATGATTGTTATTTTAGGATTGCATCAGATGGAATTCTTTCAATTTTTATTTTTACAAAAACAAAAGACTGTACAGTTTGAAATGAAGAATCAAAAGTCTTTATGGAGTAGTTACTTACTGGGACTTAGTTTTAGTTTTGGTTGGACACCTTGTGTAGGTCCTGTATTGAGTGCGGTGTTGTCATTAATTTCAACACAACAAGCTAGTCCTTATTATGGAGTATTTTTATTATGTCTCTATATTCTTGGATTATCTATTCCATTCTTAATACTATCGATTGCTTCAACTTTGGCATTTAAAGTATTCAATCTTGCAAAAAAACGTTTAATGTTATTAAAAAAACTTGGTGGTTTAGTGATTGTGTTAATGGGCATCGCTATTATTTGGGCACAGTTGTCACAAATACTTCACTAATGAAAAGGAGAAATCATGATGAAAAGAAAATTAATGTTAGCAGTATTTAGTACATTTTTATTAGCTGCTTGTCAAAACTCACAAATGGGTATGGATAAAATGGATATGAAAACTACTACTGAAGAAATGGGAAAAATGAGCGAGCAAAAGACAGAAAATAAAGATTCAATGAATGGAAAAATGGGGATGGATGAAGTGAGTGATTATACTTTTAAAACTCTAGATGGAAAAGAAGTTTCTCTTGCAGACTATAAGGGAAAGAAAATTTATGTAAAATTTTGGGCTTCTTGGTGCCCAATCTGTTTAGCAGGACTTGCAGATATCAATCAATTAGCGGACATGCCTCCTAAAGATGCAGTTGTTCTAACCGTTGTTGCACCAGGTGTGAATCGTGAAAAGAGTTTAGAGGACTTTAAGGAATGGTTTTCAGGATTAGAGTACAAAACTCTTCCAGTTTTAGTAGATAATGACGGTCAGTTTTTAAAGAAATTAGGAATCGTTGGGTACCCATCTTCAGCTTTTATTGATGCAAATGGAAAAGTAGTACGAGTTCAACCCGGCCATGTAACGAATGAGGATATCGTGAAGACTTTAGAAACACTATAGATGAGGGGGGAGCAGAATGGATAAAAAATTAATGATTGCAGTTGTTGTATTTCTTATTTTCTTAGCGGGAGCTTTGTATTTTGGTAAAGGAAATACAGTACTCAGTTCTTCTGAATCAGAATCCATTTCAAATAAGGTTACGAATCTGATTCAAAAAGAAGAAACAAAATCCGATACCAAAAAGGAGGTAACAAACATGAAAGAAATTTATTTAGCAGGTGGATGCTTTTGGGGACTTGAGGAATACTTTTCAAGAATCAATGGGGTTATTGATGTTGTCAGTGGTTACGCCAATGGGAACGTTGAAACAACCAATTATCAACTGATCCATAGTACAGATCATGCAGAGACAATTCATGTGACTTATGATGCCGATAAGGTCTCTCTTAGAGAATTATTATTATACTACTTTAGGGTTATTGATCCATTTTCAGTGAATAAGCAAGGGAACGATGTAGGTCGCCAATATCGTACAGGAATATATTATACAGATGAAGCGGATAGTGCAATTATACAAGAAGTCATGAAAGAAAAAGAAGAACAATTTGGAAAGAAATTAGCGGTTGAAACGGAAAAACTACGTCATTTCGTGGTTGCTGAAGACTACCATCAAGATTACCTAAAGAAACATCCGAATGGCTATTGTCATATCGATGTGAGAAAAGCTAATGATCCAGTGATTGATGTGAATAAGTATCCACTTCCTGATGAAGAAACATTAAAGAATACATTAACGAAGGAACAATATGCCGTAACTAGAGAAAACCGTACGGAATTAGCATTCTCAAATCAATATTGGAATAATCATGAAAAAGGAATTTATGTGGATGTAGCAACAGGAGAGCCACTCTTTTCTTCACGAGACAAATTTGATTCTGGATGCGGATGGCCAAGTTTCACGAAACCAATTTCTTCAGAAGTAGTTACTTATCATGAAGATACTAGTTTTAATATGAAACGAGTTGAGGTAAGAAGTCGTATAGCAAATTCTCATTTAGGCCATGTGTTTGAAGATGGTCCAAGTGATAAAGGTGGATTACGCTTCTGTATTAATAGTGCTTCCATTAAGTTCATTCCTCTAGATGAAATGGATGCTCAAGGATATGGCTATTTGAAAGATTTTGTTGAATAAAGACGAGGTGCTTTAGAGGAGAGGGATTACTGATGAAGATTTCTCTCTTTTAAAGCACTTTTTTAGGTAAAACTCACTCGAAATTGTTTGATGAAAGAGTATAATAGGAACAGGAGGGGATATTATGTATTCGATCTTGATTGTAGAAGATGAACCGGTTATCCGAAAAGGGATTGCTTCTCTTGTTGATTTTGAAAGTTTGGGGATATCAAGCGTTCTAGAGGCCGAAAATGGGAAACAGGCGATAGCAATGATTCAAGAGCAGGCGCC
>CALALK010000023.1 GCA_937923125.1 uncultured Carnobacterium sp. | reverse complement strand
TGCCCAAAGAATGTTGTCAGGGTCGTCAGCGTGCATATCCCCAGCTTTTAAGTAGAATGGAGCGTTGTTTACGCCAGTCGCCATTTTCTTCACGTTAAGGTCGACAGTTTTGTCTCCACTCACGATGGTAAATTTACCAACGTGTTCTTTGTCTGTTGCTGTGTCGTTGTGACCTTCGATTTCGAATTCACCCCAACCGCGAACGTTCTCAAGTCCAGTGATGCCGTCGTTGAACGTTACTTTTGCAGAACCGTCTTTGATGACCATGTCCCCAACGTATTTGCCGTCGATGGTCAATTGGATGGTTTTCTTAAATCCAGTCCCGTGAAGAGTGCCTGAACTTGGCCAAGTCACTTCAAGAGTGTCTCCAGCTTTGATTTTTTGAGCGTGTTCGTCAAACGTAAATTTAACGGTTGTTTGTCCGCCGTCTGTAATTTCGCTTGAAGAGACCGTCAATGAACTGATGTTATTACTAACGTCTGCTGCGTTCACCACTGATTGAGGGGCCAGCATGAATAACAACATCGGGATGAACAATACGAATAATAGCTTCGAAAGTCTTCCTTTGATGAAATCTTTCATTATTTTTCCTCCTAAATATTCAATTGTGAGAACCTTAACTAAACA
This sequence comes from uncultured Carnobacterium sp., assembly GCA_937923125.1. Taxonomy (GTDB): domain Bacteria; phylum Bacillota; class Bacilli; order Lactobacillales; family Aerococcaceae; genus Granulicatella. The sequence continues at coordinate 5,348 of CALALK010000023.1, read as the reverse complement.
CTCCAAAAAAAGAGAGCAACCCTTGCGAAAAGCCGTCTAGTTACTGTTCTCGGTTAAATCTATATTTATTATTATATCACAACTGTAAATTTTTACTACTAATTTTTATATATTTCTCAATAGTTTCTTCATATTTTCTTCGATTTCCAAAATCGCGTTGGAAAAGTCGGGAGTAAACGGTAACAGAGGTCGTTTTTCCGGAATTTGTTTCCAAAAAATTCTAGCGTTTTAGGCGCACTCAATGCGTTGTGACTGCGTGAGCCTTTACCGACTTTCCGTTTCACTGTACAATAAGGAAGACATGAAGGGACGTGAAACTATGTGGAAAGACGCCATCGAGATGAGAGAGGCCGTTGCAAGTGGTGCGGTATCTCCAAAGGAATTAGTCCAAGAGACATTAGAGAAAATTGAACAACGAAATCCAAGCCTAAACGCGGTTGTGCACTTGCAGGCCGAACGTGCGCTAGAAGAAGCGGAGGCGCGTTCGTTTGAAGGCTTACCGTTTGGCGGGGTGCCACTTCTCTTGAAGGACCTCGGGCAAAATCAAGCAGGGGAACCATCGAGTGCGGGAAGTAAGCTCTTGAAGGGGATTCCTGTTAGTCGTACGGATAACTTCGTGAAGCGTCTGGAAGCAGCGGGTTTTATCGTTGTAGGACGTACGAATACGCCAGAGTTTGGCTTTAAGAATATGACAGAGCCAGCGTTATGGGGCCCTGCGAATAATCCGTATGACTTGAATCGCAACGCCGGTGGATCTAGCGGTGGGGCAGCGGCTGCGGTGGCTGGTGGTATCGTTCCGATTGCGGGGGCCAGTGACGGCGGTGGTTCGATTCGAATTCCAGCGAGCTTTACGGGCTTAATCGGGTTGAAGCCGAGTCGTGGGCGTATTCCTGTTGGCCCTGGCAGTTATCGTGGCTGGCAAGGTGCTGCGGTGAATTTTGCGATGACGAAGACGGTTCGTGATACTCGCGAGTTGTTAAAATGGATGCAAGTCGAGCAAAAAGACAGTCCGTTTTTAACACCGCTCATCAAAGACTGGGACGCTCTTCCAAACCGTCCGCTTCGAGTGGGCGTGATTGAGAAATCTCCAATCGAAAGTGTGGTCGCTCCGGAAGCCAAGGAGGCGCTTCGTAAGGCCGTGAATTTCCTTGAGGGACTTGGCTGTGTGGTCGAACCGATTGGCTGGCCCGTTGACGGCGTCGAAGTGATGAAGAACTACTATGTGATGAATAGTGTGGAGACGGCGGCGATGTTCCAAGGCATGGAGGCAAGCTTTGGCCGTAAGTTCACGAAAGACGATATGGAACTCATGACTTGGGGGATTTACCAGTCTGGGGAACGTATTTTAGCTAAAGATTATAGCGCAGCTTTGTCGAAATGGGACACGTATGCGCATGCGATGGAAAAAGTGCATGAGCAGTACGACTTGATTCTAACGCCGAGCGTGAGCGATGTGGCACCACTCCATACGCAATTCCCGATGGAAGAAGCGGTGCGACGCGCGTTAGAGCATATGGACGAACTGAGTGTACCAGAACAGCAAAGCGTGATTTGGCGCATGTTTGATCGAACGCTTGCGCTCACACCATTTACGCAATTATCCAATATTACAGGAGCACCGGCGATTAGTTTGCCAGTGTATTTAACCGAAAAGGGACTTCCAATCGGCGTACAGTTGATGGCGGCGCGCGGGCAAGAGGCGTTGCTGTTAACGGTGGCGGAATGGTTTGAACGCGAAGGGCAATTTGAAACAAGAGACTTCAGCTAGGAGTGAAGAAGATGACGAAGAAAGTAGCAATCGTAGGGGCTGGCATCGTCGGGGCGACTGCGGCGTATCAGCTCAGCAAAAAAGGAATCGATGTAACGGTATTTGACGCGGGCGTGGGCCAAGCAACGAAGGCGGCTGCCGGGATTATTTGTCCATGGTTGTCGCAACGTCGCAATAAAGACTGGTACCAACTCGTCTCTCATGGGGCGGCGTACTATCCGCAGTTGATGGATCAGTTGCGCGCAGATGGTGTTAGTGAATTGCCGTATGAGCAAGTCGGGGCGTATATTTTCAAGCATACCGAGAAGCAATTGGCGAAGGTCGAAGAGATGGCCGTGGAGCGACGCGTGGATGCGCCGATGATTGGCGAGGTGCGCCCTCTTACACCAGAAGACGTTTCTCGTGTGATTCCTGGCTGGTCGAATCCAGACGGTGCGCTCTATTGTAGCGGCGGTGGACGCGTGGACGGCGAGTTGCTTGTGGAGCTTCTATTAGAACAGGCAGAGAAAAACGGGGCTCGTGTGGTCCGTGAAAAAGTAACGCTGGAAGCTAGGGACGAAGAGGTCCATGTGCGTTTTGGCGGCGAGTTGCAAGCCTTCGATGCGGTGGTCCTTTCTAGTGGCGCGTGGGTGAAAGAACTGCTCGAACCGCTTGGCTACTACGTAGATGTGCGTCCACAAAAGGGTCAGTTGATTGAACTCACCTTGGAGACGAGCGAAGATACGTCGAAATGGCCAGTGTGCATGTTGCACGGTGAGATTGATATTCTTCCATTCCCAGATGGCAAGATTTTAGTCGGTGCGACTCACGAAAATACGCAAGGTTTCGATTTGGTTCCAGATGAAGAGCTCTTAAACGGCATGTACGAAGAAGCGTGCGCGAGTCTTCCAAGTCTAAAAAATGCCAAACGCAGTGGGGTACGCGTCGGAACGCGTGCGTATACTTCCGATTTTTTACCGTTCTTTGGTGAAGTACCAAACACGACAAATGCCTTTGTGGCGAGTGGTTTGGGCTCTTCAGGGCTTACGAGCGGTGTCTGGATTGGCGAATGTTTGGCTCGTATGGCTGCAGGGGAAGAAGTCGGATTTTCAGTAGAAAAATACACTCCGCAAAATTATGTCCGAAAAGTGTAAATTTCTGAATGTTTTTAGTTGAGTTTTACTTTTAATTTTAGTATTCTATTGGAGGTAATTATTTAACCTAAAAAACAAAGGAGGAAAACATTTATGTTAAAAGAGTTTAAAGAGTTTTTAATGCGCGGGAATATCGTTGAATTAGCAGTAGCGGTTATCATCGGTGGAGCTTTCAAAGCAATCATTGATTCATTAGTAAATGATATTATTTCACCAATCATCGCTATGGTAGCAAACACAGGAGATATCGCAGCAGTTTCATTTAAATTAGGTTCTGCTCAAATCGGTATCGGTGCTTTCATCGCTGCAATCATCAACTTCGTAATCGTTGGCGCTGTATTGTTCTTAATCATTAAAGGTATGAACAAAGCTGCTGAATTAGCTAAGGGTAACCAAGCTGAAGAAGCTGCTGCTCCAGCTGCACCAACTGCAGAAGATTACTTAAAAGAAATCCGCGACTTATTAGCAAACAAATAATCGCCTTGAAAAGCCGAGAACCCTCTCGGCTTTTTGTGTGCAAAAAAATAAAAAAGATAATCGAACTTGATAAAAGGATAAAATTCGTTGAACCATTGTGTTGTGAGTGTGTGCTTGAAAAGGGAATGCGAAGCTTCGCTTCGTTTCTTTGGATTTAGGGGAATGAGTGCATTGTCGGATAAACGAGTTCAGAATCAGTTTTATTATTGAAAGAGTTATAGTGGGGCACCGGTGCAAGCCTTGGTCTTGCACCTTTAAAGCCTCAAAGAGGACGTACGGAATAAATTCCTACGTCCTCTTATTCGTTTTAATGCTTAGTCCCACTATTCTTTCAATAAACTGATTCTTTTCGTTTATCCTCCTTAGGCGTTTGGATGAAATCCAAAGAAACTTGAAAGCTTCTATTTTTCATACACAATGGTTCGACGAATTTTTCTTTATTTTTTGAGAGAAAAACGAGAGGATCTGGTTTTTGAACGATTAAAATTTGCTTCGTCTACACCGGATCATCCGCGACACGGGGTGCTGTTAAATTAAAATCTGCTTCGCCTCTAACAACAGGATACATCGCAGAAAGGCAGAAGCAAAAAACGGATTCACACTGTGAATCCGTTTTGTTTCGTAATTTATTGCCCGTACCGTCTAATAAACCACTTTGAAGAGTGTTCTTCTTAGTGATGAGTTGTTTCGATGAGCTTCTTTAGGTGTTCTAAGAGTTGGTTTAAGGTGTCTAGTGTTTCTTGTGGTTTGTCCCATTGATAGAGATTTTGGAAGTAAGTTTGGATGTTTGTTTCAAAATCTTGTGGGAGAAGAGCGCAGTTTTCTTTTGCGTATGACAGCATCCGTTTTTCGCCAGGGTGTAATTGCTCGTTCAAAGCAAAGAGAAGGTCAAAATAGGAAGCAAAGAACTCACTACTTCTGTGGTTCAAGGCGAGAATGTCCTTGCGTTTAAGGGCTTTTTTGATTTGTTTTGAAAAAGCGGGCAAGGATTTTTCGAGTAAAAGGGACTGTCTCTCGATGATATTCCGCTTCAGATTCGCAGGGTAAGGAATCTGGTACTTGTTCTGAAGCGCGGTGTATCGGTTTTCTTGGTCGTATAGAACTTTGCTATGAAGCAAGTTGTACCACATACAAGTCGTGTAGGCATTTTGAGGTTGATGCTCTAGAACCACCTTCTGTAATTCTTTATCAAAATCATCCAAGGAACGGTAGATGAATTCAATCTCAATTCCATTATTTAGAACGCAATCATCTTCCACTTCCCAAAATTGATTTTGGATTTCCATATACGAGCAGTACTTGCCCAGTAGTTTTTCGCGGATTTCAGGAGCAATCGGAGCTTTTAAATAGACATAGACATCATAGTCTGAATCTTGATCATAATGCTCTCCAGCTCTAGAGCCCCCAAGGACCACGGCTTCTACTTGATCTAGTTGGGCTAATTCTTCAAAAAGTTTTTCTGGCATCCTCTTTTCCTCCCTTTCAGTCAGTAAGTTCATTGTAGCAAAAATTCATTCAGATGCAATCTATATTTTTCTAGGAAAAAATAGGTATAATAGTAGAAAGATGTAATTAAAGGGGTCTTTCAAATGTGGATTGTATTTGCGGTGTTGTCAGCGGTGTTTGCGGCGTTGACGTCGATTTTGGCGAAGATTGGGATTGATGGAGTGAATTCGAATTTGGCGACGGCGGTGCGGACGGTTGTGGTCGTTGTGATGTCGTGGCTGATGGTATTTGTGACGAATAATCAGAATGGGCTGTCTGAAATTAGCAGGAAGAGTTGGATCTTTTTGATTTTATCTGGGATTGCGACGGGGGCTTCGTGGCTTTGTTACTACAAGGCGCTTCAGATGGGCAGTGCATCAGAAGTGGCAGCGGTCGACAAGTTGAGTATCGTCTTCACGTTGATATTGGCCTTTTTCTTCTTGCACGATACGTTCACGGTGAAGTCCTTGATTGGTTGTGCGTTG
>CALALK010000022.1 GCA_937923125.1 uncultured Carnobacterium sp. | reverse complement strand
AACCTTGGCCAAAACGGCAAATTAAGAGGTTAATCAACTTCATATAGGAAAATTACAAGACAGCTCAAAAGTTAGAACGCTTTTGAGCTGTTTTTGTTAGGAAAACTATCGAATGAATGAACAGCAAATGATATAATTTAGCTAACAATAATTTTAATGGTATCTTCGTGATGATGTGAAATGATTACGAGATGAACAGGATATAAAATAGATGAAAAGACAAGGTTGTTGTAGTCTAAATTATATTATTTTTTAGTATCATAAGTCGACAAAATAAAAGAGAAACTATTGGTATAATATTGTCTTTTTTTGTAACTATGATAATATTGAAGTAAACTAATAAACTCTTAAAGTGAGGGTTAAAAATGGAAATAAAGAAATTATTGCGTTTCATGATAATGGGAGGGGCAATCTTAATGTTATTTGGGTGTAATACAAGAAATAGTAGAGCGTACTTAGAAGACCGAATTGGAAAGGAAGTTAGTCGCGTTTATCCTACTCAGAATTTAGAGGATTTATTTGAACAGTTTCCGAATGGGTTTAAACTTTATCAAGTTTATGATTATAAAGAAAATGAACATAATTATTTAGTGACTGTTGAGATGGACGGAGTAAAAAAAGGAGACCCTATTCGAGGTACTCTTATTCTTCAAGATAGTAATAGTGGGGAAAAATATAAAACCATTAATGTGGAATACCACAACAACAAATTTGTTTTTGATGATGAGAAAGAAGCTCTTAAACTTTGGCCACAACAAGCCTTCTTATTCCAGAAAATTACGTTAAATAAAGATTTTCTATCAACACTGAAACTGAAAGAGAAACACTATAATTCGATGAATGGTTCTTTTGGTATAAATTATGTTGTGAATCTACCAGAAATCAATGAGTATTTATCTTTTCCTACATCAAAGACTATTAAATTATCTTTTGGAGGAAGTAATTCTAATAGAAATTACTATTATTCTGTTGTGGTAGAGGATGAAGAGGGATATTATTTTAGAGAAACAGTATCTGACTAGAAAGAAGGAACTATGGTGACAGTAGTAAATACGACAGGGAGTATGATAAGTACATTAGACGCTTCAAATTTATCTTATGAGTTAGAAAGCGTGAGGATAAAGTCTCCAGATTTAACGGAAGTAAGTAAAGTCTTGGCAGTAGCTCAACAGGAGAAGAAAATACCTAGTAATTTAGAATATATTGATGATTTCTATGATCCCTCCACTGGAACTAGCGGAACAGCGTTCAAGGATAAAACTACTGGAAAAGTAGTTGTATCGTATACTGGCACAAATCCAGATGGAGAATTCATAAAGGATGGGTTAACAGATATTTATAGTATTGGACTCGGTTTTGGATACCACTATGATAATGCTTATACTTTTTATGAAAAGATGGCTGAAAAGTATGGGGCGGAAAATTTAATTCTTACTGGACATTCTCTAGGAGGTAATGTTGCTCAACGAGTAGCATTAAAATATAATGCAAGGATGACAATAGTATATAATCCTGCTCCTTTGTATGTGAGAGCAACAGCTATGTATGAAAATCCATATGTAGTAGAAAATATTCAAAATATAGAAAATGATATCAAAGGCTTTACAGGTCGTGTTCTTCGCATTAATACTGAATGGGATTTTCTCCAGCTTTCGGAATTAGCTGGTGGAGTTTATTTAGGGGAAAAAATCACTCTAGTAAATTCTGGTGGTCATGGATTAGATGAGATAGTTAATGATCCTGCTCAAGTTGCTGAATTAGAGAGAATTTTAGCAATCGAATTTGGCATGAGTAGCATTATAGATAAAAAGTTGCAATTTATTCGTTCTAGTCGAGAAGGTATATCTGGAGTGACAAAAAGTCAATGGATTTATTTGGATGCACTTCAGGCTCAATTATTATCTGAAGGGATTGCGCAAGCTAATAACGCAGCTATAGAATCGTTCAAACAAACTCAAGCAAAAGGAATCCAGGAAGCAAATGAACTATATAAAGAATTATCGAAAGTGCCAGCTTATTTTAAGTTGTCAGCTGAGGAAGTAAAGGCTGTGTATTATGAACAAGGCGTTCATTACGACTCTATTGTTGGTAATGTCGAAGAATACAGTAATAAAAAACTACAAACAGCTGTTGAAATTGCAGAAAATTTTGATACGTTAAGAAAGGTAATTAATGATGGTATTGCCGAATTAGTTGAAAAAGATCAAGAGTTATCAACTTTATTTGTTAAAGGATAGAGATAAATATGGATAAAAAGGGGACCTTACAGAGTAGGTTAAGAAAAATTTGTGCTGAAATTGATGAGATAAAAAATGAGGAGAAAAAAGAATTATCTAAAATAGAAGAAAAAACAAGAAGAGTTAATTCTTTCAGAAGAGACCTTGCTAATATGTTAGAGCAAAAATATCAGGCTTCAGTACAGGAATTAAAGAATAATGAAGATCAAGTAGTGGATTACGAAAAAATGAGTCAATTATTCCAATTATATTATGAAGCGAATGATGATAAATTTTATAGAACTCTAAACTCATTAGACAGAGAATCTGAAAAAATCCAACTGGAGTATAAGACAAAGCTCCGAAAGAAATCAGAAGAGATGGAAGATTTACAAATAAAAATTCAAAGATTAGAAGATGAGGGATAGTATGGAAATAGGGTCGCTAGCAACTCAAGTTTGGGATACAATTGGAAATGCTTATCAGAATTTGTTGAGAGGAGCAGTACAATCTACTAGTGAAATATTGCTCGAAGTGGAAAAATCACTTGAAAGACGGACGATAAGATTGTATTACGTACCTGCGAAAGTGGCGTTACGTGATGAAATAAAATACAAAATAAATAAAGAGTGTGCTCAATCTGCAAAGAAAGTATATACCGAGATAGAACATATTAAAAATGTGGTAGATAAGGATATTAAAGGTAATTTTTCAGAAGCAATTCAAAAAAATATTGATCGAGAAAACGAAAGATGGAAAAAGTTATCTAATACCTATATAAATTTTTAGTGAGTATTTCAAAATAAAAAGAGAAGATACTACTAGAAAATAACGATGATACTCACCGTGAAATTTTTATTTTTATATTGCTAATTATTTGTGAATATGCTAATATCGAAATGTAACAAAAATCAATATTATAACTGAAGGAGTTCATTAAAATGGGACAAATTAAAGTTTCTCCAGAGACGTTACAAACACGTGCTCGTGAATATAGCAAAGCTTCAAACGAAGTAAATGGAATCTTATCTAATTTATCTGCTTTACAACAAACATTAGCAGCTGAATGGGAAGGACAAGCTTTCCAAGGTTTTGATAGACAATTTAACGAATTAAAACCAAAAGTAAAAGAATTTGCTGAATTATTAGAACAAATCAACGTTCAGTTAGTTGGAGCTGCTCGTGCAATGGAAGAGCATGACCAAGCTTTATCTCAAAAATTCGGATTAAACTAATGGATAATGGATAGACCATCTATCCTAAGAAGGTGGGAGCACATCCCGCCTTTTTCTTTTAAAAAATTTGAAGGGAGAAGAAAATGAAACATAAGAAAGTCTTCCTGTTTTCAGGAGTGCTTTTAATAGCGGTATTATTATTATCATTATTCGGAGTGGTGAAACCACAAAATACAAATCGTTCGACGTCAGTTCAAGACTCGCAGACAGCTAAAAGTGATGTCACTATTGCTGTTGTGAATGAAGATAGTGGGACAAACTATAATGGAGACAAAGTGACAGTTGCAAATATCTTAATTGAATCATTTGCCAAGACAACTCCGTACAAAGTTGAAACGGTGTCTCGTTCGACAGCTGAAAAAGGGTTAGAAAATGGAAACTATCAAGTGATGGTGATTTTACCAAGTCATTTTTCACAAGACGCCCTTTCGTTAGAAGCAACAGCACCAAAACGTGCATTGTTCCAATATAAAGTAAATGCCGACAAACAAGTTTTAGTGAAACAAGCAGAAGAGGCAGTATCGTCATTAAAACAGGCGTTTAACCAAGATCTTATTCGCATTTATTTTAGTAGCGTAATCGCCAACTTGAAAAATGCACAGAAACAAGTTTCTGGAGTTGTAAAAAATCAAGGAGATACGGTTGACCAATTTCAAACTGGGCTTTTAGAACCGTTGATGCAATATTCTCAAGAATTTAAAGGAATTTCTAGTTCGTCGAATAATGCAGCAGAAGTGATGAATGGATTTAATACAATCATTCAGAATTCAAATGCATCGTTCACACAAATTATTTCCGTAGATAAAACATATGAGAATGAAATTGCTAAAATTAAAGAGTTGCAAGATGCGTGGGCTCAATCGATTGCTAAAAGAGAAAGTGAATTAGCAGTTTATGATAAAGGTATTTCTAGCATGACGGTGACGGATCCGTTGAAAATTATGCAAGAAGTAAATGGACAAAAGCTTCCAGAATTAAGCAACGGACAAGATTTGAATCAAGTCTTAGCAAACTCAAATGAGTTAAGTAAACGTCTGAATGAATTCGTTGAGGATATTAAGAAGAGAAACGAAGAAATTAATACTTATTTAAATACAACCTATAAAGCGAAAATTAAGCAAGCAGTAGCAGAGTCGCTTGCTGATAATAGTAACCAAACGAAGAAAACGCTAGGTTTAATGGTTTCGGAGTTACGTAATAATATTGATAAGAAGTTTATTTCAAGCGCTCAACAAATGACGCTTTATGATGATGCTACGATTGATCGTATGGCATTATCAGCTGCAGATAAGCAGTTTCTAAAAAATACAGTTCATTTTATTCAAAAACTAAATCCATCAGCAACAACACAAACAAGTAACCAAGATACTTTTGTTAGAAACAAGGAAAATGACATTAAAAACAAAGTGATTTCAGGACAAATTGCTGTGAATGATATTGCTGGGAACATTAAGAAAATCTCTTTAGCTGTTGATAGTCGTTACAGTGTTCAAAGTTTACGCATTAATGGTCAAGGAGCCTCATTCTCACAAAATGGTAGTTCTGTGGAAGTGACTTCAGGGTTTAATGCTTCTGCCAAGCAATTACGTGTAGATTATGAATTGAAATACAATGGTGGATCGGTCGCAAGCGATAGTTGGTTTGCGCCAATCTTATCGAAAATCAATGTTGTGACTGAAGAATCAATTGCTCATCTTAGCGATGAACAAAAACAAGCGTTATTAAATAATATTGCTTCATTAAATAGTAGTATTCAACAATCTAATAAAGTGATTGAAGCTTTTAATAATTATCAAGCTTCAGGGAATGCGACTCCTAAAAAGTTCGATACATTAACTCCGCTAGATGGAGCAACTCTAACGGTGAATACTAGCTCTCAAGCGATCCAAAGAACGTATAGCGGTAGTGACGCGCGTACTGTTTTCACAGATTCTAAAGCGTTCTTAGGAGAAATTTCTACAGCCGTGTTTAATGATGTAAAAGCGTATCTTGATTTTGCAGGTCAAGTGAAGGCAGTTTATGGATTAGACTTATATTCAAATAATGGAGCAAATCCTAAACAGCCAGCGGGAGATTCATTATATGCGCAGTTGGCGTTTGAAAATCTAGACGAAATCTTAGTCGATCTAGTAACGAATACATTAACAAGTGATATTAAAGCAAAACTTGTGATTCCAGAAGAATTGAACACACGAGTTGCGACACTTTCAACGGATGTAGCTACTTTAAAGAAAAATATGAATGCTTATCAAAAGTTAATGCAGGATGTAAATGCTGAAATTACAAGAATTGTGACGGAAACTCAAAAAGTTAAAGAAACTCTTGAAAGTAAACCGATTTTTGTAGATTCAGAAAAACGTGACAATACGGATTTAACAGGTGTGAGTCTATCAATGAACAAAGACTTATCAACGCTTATGTTAGCAAGTCGTACATTGATGGATAACACAAAGTCTCATCAACAAGTGGCTGAAACTATTCGAAAAGAATATAGCCGTTTAAACGATGAGGTGAAAACTCTTGAAACAAAAGGGACTGAGTACAAGAACGCTGTCGAATCAATGGACAAAGTTATGAACAAAGAATTCGAATCGAACACGGCATTCTTAAACGAATTTACGAAAGTGATGTCCAATACGGAGTCTGGAAACAATACAAATACATTAGTCTATGATTACCTATCTCATCCAATTGATGGAACATTAGCAGACGGACGCGGAGGAGACACTTCACGTCAACATACGGATAATCGTACCGGAGTTTTAATGGTATTGATTATCGCGATGATGACTCTTGCATTTGTATACATGTTACAACACGGCAATTGGCAATTACTGGACACAAATCGTTATCTATCTAATGAATCAAAATCACATCTCTTACCTTTAGTTTTACTAGCAGGTGTTGGGGCAGGTATTGGCGCCTTAGTAAGTATTGTGGTAGGTGTGAAATTGAGTTTACCAGCTGAACAATTATTTGCATTAATTGGAATGGCAATTCTGGTTGCTGTTAGTGCTATTTTCATGCACCATGCGTTAATGTCATGGCTAAAAGCCTATGGATTACTAATTAGTTTAGGATTTATCGTTATTTACGTTATTGCACTAGGACAATTATTTGATACGTATTATGGAAATGTGTCACCAGTATTAGCGTATTTAACACCATTCGTTTCTGCAGAAAATATGTTACATGCAGTTATCAATCAGCAACCTACAGCATGGATTTCAACAGCGGCAATTTCTGTTATTGGAGTCATTGGATTTGTTGGAAGCATGCTACATTATCAACAACATAATAAGGAGTAGACAATGAAAAAAATCAGTCAAGTCATAATGATTGTACTTGGCATGATGGTTGTCCTCACGGGCAAAGTATGGGCTCAAGACGGTTCGTTAAAAATCAATGTGGATGTTCCTGTCCAAACGAATGTAAATGAGCAAACTTATTTCGAACAAGACATAACACTGAAACAACTGTTTGATGCCTCTTTGTCTCAAATGATTTCAAAACAACAGGCAGAAGAGTCATTATCTGAAACGCAAGATAAGGCTCTTCTTTTTTTATCGACAGACTCTCAAAAACTAAATCCGATTGAAACGGATCAATTCTTCTTATCGCAGTCAGCAACGACTCCTAATAAGGGAGTGAAGTTAAGACCAGAAGAAAAGACGTCGCCATTAACAATGGTTGGATTCATTGCATTAGGATTATTAATGAGCGGGATATCGATTTATCAATTTTTGAAGAAAAGGAAAACACATCATGCATAATATGTATATTAATTTAACGTTAGATTTAAGAAAGTTTGCATATGGACAATATGATTTACGAGTTCCAGTAGGCATTAGCATGAAGGAATTATTACATATTGTCGCACAAGCTTATCAATTAGAATTGAATGTTGTTAGTCCTAGTATCCGTGTACATGATAAAGGAGTGGTCCTAACAGCGTTGCAACGAATCGAAGATGTTGGAACTTTACGTGATGGAGTCCAATTCATCGTTGAAACTTTATAGAAAGAGAGAGAATGAACGTGAGAAGTGTTGAAGTTACAAAGGAAGAATTCAAAGGGAATGTAGCTATGGCGTTAACGCTGTTGCAAGTGGCCATTCCAGAAGCTGTTCCATTGACTGTTGAAGAAGTTGAAAGTTCTTATATGATTCATGCGGATACAGCAAATACTCAAGAATTCGAAAAAATCTATCCATTACCATTAGAAGAACGTCTTCGTTACTTAATTAATGTAGGGAAATTATTTACATCCTTAGAGGCAAGTGTATATACATACTCGCTTTCGCCAGAAAATGTAGTGTTTACACAAGATGGAATCGCAAAAATTGTTTTCCGTGGAATTAAAGGGCAAGTACCTCCTTATGAAGGATTATCGGAAGAAGAATTTTTGAAGCAGTACAAATCAATGATTGTAGCAACACTAGATTCGAAATCTAAGTTTACGGAATTATCTCAAGGAAAATTAGAATTTTACAAAGGACATAAATTCTGTGAAGAGATTATTGCAGCTCAATCGATTTCAGAAGTGCTAGAAAAAATGCAAGAACATCTAGACTATGAAAGAGAACGTGTAGCCAAAGAAATGGTGCGCGTACCTCAACGAAAACTTTTTGTGTGGAAATTGGTGGGGATTTTATCAGGTGTCATTGCAGTAGTATTAGCAGCCGTTCTGGCTTTCAATTTGTTTGTGGTACAACCAAAACAAACGCAAATTGCAAATATACGTTTATCGTTTATCGAAAAAGATTATTCACAAGTGGTAACGAATGTAAAATCAATCGATAGTAAATCTCTTTCTGCTGAAGATAAGTATATTGTTGCGTATTCAGTGATTATGACAGAATCACTAACGAATGAACAAAAAGCAGTGCTTGGAAAAATTACAGCACAAACAAACGAAGATTACCTAAGATATTGGGTACTGATCGGACAAAATAAAGTAGATGAAGCAATGGATATTGCGAGTTATTTAGATGATCCACAATTATTAATGTACAGTTTGACGAAGAAAATTGATGACGTTCAACGTGATCCAAACTTAACATCTGAAAAACGTACAGAGGAAATTAACCGTTATAAAGGTAAATTGGAAGAGTTAAAGAAACAATATTTACCAGCACAACAAAAAACGAAAGAAAATTAATACGGAGGCAGTAAATGATTTGTTTAATTAAGATAGATAATACCATCTACGACATTTCAAAAGAGAGAGCTTACCGTGTGGGAACTCATCTAAGCGATGATTTTGTTGTGGAAAATGCATTTGCAGATAAATTAATCGTGAAAAATGGACAAGTGTCGTTTGCGGACCGTATTTACACGAGCGGAAAACATAGCCTTCCATTCAGTAATGAGATTGTTGCAGAATTATTTGTTTTTCAATATAGCTTACAAACGTTACTAACAAAAGAGCCTTTAACCATTGGTCCGGATGAAATTCATGCAGTAAGCATTCCTCAAAGCCAAGAATTATTGATTCAAGCAAATGCTACGGGATATGAAATTGTATCCGAGAAAGAAGTGTTCTTGAATGGGCAGTTGGTAACGACTCCTGCACAGATGAGTGAAGGAGATTATCTATTTTCTACGAGTGGCTATTTTATTAGAATTCAAGGGCAAAAAGTTTTTATCGCTAGTATCGAGCCGATTGAAACAACTCTTGTGCAGTTAGATTTTGAAGATACACCAGAGGATAAGACAAGTGATTTTCACCGTTCACCTCGGTTCATTTTACGTGAGCCAGATGATGTGGTGAGCATCTTAGCGCCACCAACTGAAGATAATATGCAGAAGCAATCGCTATTAAAATTAATTATCATGCCGCTTGCGATGATTGGGCTTACGGTAGCAACGCATTTTCTTACAGGCAATGGCGGGATGATGATTATGATGATGGGGATGTCGGTGATTACTTTAATCACTTCAGTTCATAGCTTCTTCTCAGACAAAAAACAAAATAAACGTCTGAAAGCGAAAAAGATGGAGAACTATAAAGCGTATCTGAATGAGAAATATAAAGAGCTTTATGACTTATCTAAAGAGCAGGAAGAAGCGTTGAATTATCACTATCCATCTGTTGACGCTGTAATGGAAATGGCGAAGGTGACGGATAGACGTCTTTATGAAAAGACGCCTCATCACTTTGATTTTCTAACGTACCGTCTAGGAACAGGAAAAATCATTCCAAGTTTTAAAGTCGATTATAAAAAATCTGAGTTAACAGAATACAATGAAGCCATTAGTGAACAAGTAACGGAATTAGTGGCGCATTACCAATACTTGGAAAATCTACCTATTACTAATGATTTGTTATCGGCCCCAACAGGATATATCGGCTCTCGTCGAACGGTCATTGAGCAAGTTCAACAAGCGATTATTCAGTTGGCGACTTTCCATAGTTACCATGATGTGCAATTTGTTCCAGTGTTTCGTGAAGAGGAACTCCCATTGTGGGAATGGAGTCGTTGGTTACCGCATATGAAACTCCAACAGTTTAATTGTCGTAGTTTTGTATACCATCAACGTAGTCGTGATCAATTGTTAACGTCTCTCTATCAAATGATCAAAGAACGCAAACAAGCTGCTGAACAAGCAGGAACTAATAAGCAACTAACTTTTACTCCTCATTACGTATTTGTGATTACGGATTTATCGCTAATGCTAGATCATAATATTATGGAATTTATCAATGAAGATTTATCGCATCTTGGAATTAGCTATCTATTTGTAGAAGATGTGATTGAAAGCCTACCAGAACATGTAAATACTGTTGTGGATTATAAAGGAAATCGTCAAGGAACATTACGCCTCCATAATGGCGAATATATGGATAAACCGTTTGTGACATTTGAGAAGTTATCCACTGAAGCCAAAGAACAATTCGCAAGAGACTTGGCTCAAGTGACGCATGTTCAAACATTACGAAACGCGATTCCAGATAGTGTCACATTCCTAGAGATGTATGGTGTAGATTCTGTAGAAGCATTAGATATGAACCATCGTTGGGCAACGAATGATACGTATCAAACAATGGCAGTACCATTAGGGTTACGTGGTCGTGATGAATTATTAATGTTGAATTTACATGAAAAAGCGCATGGACCTCACGGACTAATGGCAGGAACAACAGGTTCCGGGAAATCTGAAACCTTACAGTCGTATATTGCTTCATTAGCGGTGAATTTCCATCCATATGAAGTGGCATTTCTCTTGATTGACTACAAAGGTGGGGGAATGGCCAACCTATTTGCGGACCTACCGCACTTAGTTGGAGCGATTACCAACTTAGATGTGGCGCAAGCCAATCGTGCCTTAGTGTCTATTCAAGCAGAATTGAAGAAACGTCAACGATTATTTGCAGAATATGATGTAAACCATATTAATCAGTACATGAAATTATTTAAAGAGGGTGTAGCCACTGAGCCAATGCCTCATTTATTCTTGATTTCGGATGAGTTTGCAGAATTGAAAACGAACCAACCTGACTTCATGAAAGAGTTAGTATCTGCGGCGCGTATCGGACGTTCGCTCGGAATTCACTTAATCTTAGCAACTCAAAAACCAAGCGGAGTTGTGGATGACCAAATCTGGTCTAACTCGAAGTTTAAGATTGCGTTGAAAGTACAAGATGTGGCTGATTCGCGTGAAATTATTAAAACGCCAGACGCTGCTGAAATTACGCAGACAGGTCGAGGATACTTGCAAGTTGGGAATAATGAAATCTATGAATTATTCCAGAGTGCTTGGAGTGGAGCCGATTATGAACCAGAAGCGGTACGTTCTACACACCGAGATACGACAGTGTATGCCATTAAAGATAATGGACAGTATGAAGCAATCAATAAAGACTTAAGTGGATTAGATGATAGCGGCAATCAGAAACGATTGCCAACGCAATTGGATGCGGTCGTTCAAGAAGCAAAGCGTGTATTCGAATCGCTACATCTTCCAAAAGTGGCAAGTCCTTGGCTTCCACCGTTAAAAGAGAGAATTGCAGCAGAAGATATCCAAGATATTCAATTTAAACATTATTGGGGTGAAAATAAACATCCTGAGTTTTTATTAGGATATCAAGATATTCCAGAACAACAAGCGCAATTGCCACTGACAGTTGATTTCAACGATTGTGGTCATATTCTGGTTGTTGGAAGCCCAGGGTATGGGAAGTCTACCTTTATCCAAAATGCATTGATTGATGTAATGCGTAAAACAACGCCAGAGCAATCGCATATCTATTTATATGACTTTGGAACGAGTGGATTAATTTCTTTAGTGGATTTTCCACATGTGGCGGACTACTTTACAGCAGATGATAATGAGAAAGTGATGAAGTCATTACGACGTCTTCAAAAAGAAGTGAAGGTACGAAAGGCAGCTCTTAGTGAGGCGCGCTCAAGTAATATGCAACAATACAACAGAGACGCTGTAACACCATTCCCTTCACTATTTATTGCAATCGATAGTTTTGATGGAGTGAATGATGCTACTTTCAGCGAAGCATTTAACGAAACAGTTAATATTTTAGCGCGTGAGGGTGCCTCTCTAGGAATCTATCTCATTACAACGATGTCTCGTTTCAATGCCATGCGTGTACAATTACAAGCAAACTTTAAAACAAAAATTGCGCTCTACTTATTCGAACAGAGTGATGTTACAAGTATTGTTGGTCGTACAAGCCAAGTGCTTTTAGATATCCGTGGGCGCGGATTAATGAAGCAAGACACAGTCGTTTCGTTCCAAGTGTGTGTGCCGTATACTTCTGAAGATAATTCATCCATGATTCAGCAAGTGAAAGCAGAAGCACAAGAAATGTCTCGTTATTGGACAGGTGCATTACCACAACCAATTCCAATGTTGCCAGAAGTGGTGACACCAGAAATGGTGGAAGAACAAGTAGACCGAGCAGAACGAAACCATCAAGTATTACTCGGGTTAACGAGAGAAATGGTCGAAGTGGCTGCATTTACATTAGATAAAGCCATCTCGTTAGTTAGTGATAATGTTCGAAGTGTTACTCAGTTCTACAAAGTACTAGCTTACCAGTTGCAACAATATACGACCCCTGTTCAAGTGGTGATCGTGGACCCATTAGGATTAGTACCATTAGATCAATTTAAGGAAGCGCATCGTTTCAGCGATACACTGAGCGCTAAAGATGGAATGAATATCATCTTAGACAACTTAAAGGAACGTATGGCGCAACCTGGTGAGTATACTCAATCACTCATTATCATTCCGGATATCCAAATCCTTGGTCAAAGTCTCAACATTACAGAAAATCAGTTCAAAGAGCTTCTGTTAGATGGTCCTAAGTACGGCATTACACCAGTGTTTGTTGGGAACTATAAAGACTTAATGACGAATTACTCTACGCTTGTAACCTTACACAGACAATTGGCGACACAGGTGTTCATGGGAATGCGTATTAGCGACCAAGAATATGTTCGCTTCCCGTATATCTCAAACGAAAAATCTCCACGTCCAAACGAAGGCTATATTGTTGATGCAGAAGGTTATGAATTTGTACAATTAATGAGTGTAGAAGAATAAAGGAGGCGGAAGGATGAAGAAGATATTAAAGTTAGTTGCAGTATTATTAGGGATAGGAATATTAGGAGGATGT
>CALALK010000021.1 GCA_937923125.1 uncultured Carnobacterium sp. | reverse complement strand
AAGTTCGCTCTTGAAGTAATCGAGCACCGCTTTTGAAGCTTCATTTGGAAGGTCCATAAACGCCATCAAACCAACAACTCTATTGTCTTTTACAACTGTTACAACTGTCTTTCCTTCGCTTGCCCACTCTTGCATACGAGAAGAAACTTCTTCTGAACGGTTGACGGTATCTAATGGTTTCATGATTTGGATTTCTTCACCGCTAACAACAGAACGTACCCCTTGTCCTACAAGTACTTCTACTTCAATTTCTTCATTTAAAACTGGTGCTTCACTAAACTTACGAAGTACAGCTTCTGCTAGAGGATGTGTTGATTGTTTTTCCATTGCTACAACAGCAGGAATAATCGCTTCATCTTCAAACCAGTAATCCGTTAAATCAGGAGTTCCTTTTGTTAATGTTCCAGTCTTATCAAATGAAATGACACGTAATTCTTGCAATTGAGAGATGGCTGCTCCACCTTTAGCTAAAATCCCCATTTTTGATAAACGAGACATCGCTGCTAAAGTTGCTGGAACGGCACTCGCTGCTAACGCACATGGAGATACCCCAATGAGATATACCATTCCACGGTAAAGTGTCGTGTTTAAATCCCATCCCATTAAGAAATATCCAAATAATAGGAAGATTGGCCAAATGATTAATACAATATTGACATAAATTGGTTCGATCTTTTGGATAAAGGTTGCTTGCTTATTCATTGAATGTTGTGCATTTTCAACAACCTTCATAATTTTCGCAAAGACAGTATCTGAACTTTCTGCACTTACTTGCATTTCGAAGCGATTAGAAATATTTACAGTACTTGCAAATACTGTATCCCCTTCTCCTTTTGAACGAGGCATGCTTTCACCTGTAATGGTTGCTTCATCAATCGAAGTTAAGCCTTTTGTAATCACTCCATCGATTGGTACTTGGTCACCATGTAACACTTCTAATGTATCGCCAATTTTTAAGTCTGTTACCTCAACGACAACAACTTCCCCATTTTCTTGAATCAGGCGAGCTTGCGTTGGATTCATTTGTAATAATGCCGTTAGCGACTTACGGCTTTTCTCTTCTACATATTCTTCAAGGAAGTGAGCTCCTGCAAAAATCAAAATCAGTAAAGCTCCTTCTTCAGCATTCCCAATGAGCACTGCACCAACTGCAGCAAGCGTCATTAGAATATGCACATTCGGTTGGAACTTCCCTTTCTTTTTACTACGTTCAATCGTATCTTCAATTCCTTCCATCGTTACATGGTAACCAGATAAGATTAACGTTAAAATGAATAAAATGGTTGAGATTGAATTCCCCATAAAATGAAGCACTAAACCGATAATATAAAGCACTAGCCCCACAATATAGAAGATGACTGCTTTGCTATCATCATGGTCATGACCATGATGATGTCCGTGCCTATGACTGTGTTCATGTGAATGTTCATGGTCGTGCTCATGCTCTTCATGGTGCAAGTAATGATCTTGGCATGTCTCTCCTTCATGAGATTTTTCTTTATCTAATAAGTGCTCAAATTTATGTTTAATAGTATGTGTTAGTTCTTTGAAATCCATGTTATCTCCCCTCACTATTTCTTCTTATAGCTATATTACATGAACAACCATTCATATGTCAAGCGATATCTTAGAATTATTCTAAATAATTTTTGCATAAAAAAAGAGACTGGCCAAAGCCAATCTCTTTTGAAGTTTCTATTAACG
>CALALK010000020.1 GCA_937923125.1 uncultured Carnobacterium sp. | reverse complement strand
TTTTAAATTCAATCCATCTTTAATAACAAAAATCAACTTAGGAAAAATAGCTGTTCTCTTTTCTTTTCCTAAACCATTAATTCTGACTTGCAAAATTGCTTTTTGTATCTCTTTTTCAAAATATCCCTCACCTAAGCCAAAACCTAATGATGTAAATGGAGTTTGTCCTTGTGATGAATATAAAGTATTTATTTCATATTCTAGAGACTGCATTGCATCGAAAATATCTTTTTTCGTTTTTTTGTCTGCAAAAGCTCTTTGTTTTTCCTCATCATCAATCCACTCTTGTGCCATTTTTAAATTTTTCTCATAATTTAATTTAGCAAAAGGCGCCAGTACTTCATCAATTCTATCAGCACTGCATCCACCATACTGACTTGAAGCAACATTTGCGATAATTTGGGCCATTTGAGCAGTCGCTGTTTGGATGGATTTAGGAGACTCCACTTCTGCATTTCCGATTTTAAAGCCAAGCCCTAGCATATGCTCGAAGTCAATTAAGCAACAATTCGTGAGCGGCATATACGGATGATAATCCAAGTCGTGATAATGGATGTCGCCTTTTAAATGCGCATTGGCCACGTGCGGCGGAAGCATCTTCAAGCCAATAATCTTCCCAACCGTCCCAGCCGTTAAGTCGCGCTGTGTATTAAAAACTTTACTATCTTTATTCGCGTTCTCGTTGACGACGCTGGCTTCTTTATTCGTTAATCGTGAGAGCGCCCATTGGAAATCCAACTGATTCTTACGGCGTAAATCACGGTCTACACGGTAGGCAATATACTCTTGTGCCAGAGCCGATTCTCCATCTTCAATCAGTAAATGTTCAATGATATTTTGAATTTCATAAATCTCAATCGTATCGTTAAAGCGTCTTGAAATCTCCGCGAGGACATCCTCTACGATGCGACCAAGCACTACCATCCGCTCGTCGCTTAACTCACCATTCAATCCGATTTCCGCTTTTTCAATCGCACGTTGAATTTTTTCCTTTTGAAATTCGACTTGTCGGCCATCCCTCTTCGTGACCGTTAATGCCGTTAATGTCTCTACACTCATCACGATTCCTCCTTAAACTCTAGTCCTTATTTTAGCACTCAAAAAATAAAAATCAACCCCTAAAACACAATATATTGTGTTTTAGAATCGTTATAATTTACAACATATAGTGTGTAAAGCCGCAAAAAAACTCTCTGACAAATCTGTCAGAGAGTCTGAATTTCTTATTTTTGTGCGTTTTTAACAGCTTCGACCATCTTATCCCAAACGTTTTCCATATCTTGTACCAATTTCAATTGCGTACGTGCACGGTCTAAGTTTTGTCCTGGACGAGTTGTCGCATAATAAACGTCCCCATTAATATAGTCCGTCAAGAAACGAATGCCTTGTTCTAGCGTAATGACGCGAGCACCCCAAGGTAAGTATTCGAGTTCGGCTTCTGTCAAGATTCCGTTTGTCCCTTCGATAAAGCCTTTCACGTAAGTTTCGTATAAGTCGAAATCGAAGTTCACTTTTGATAAATCCGGTTCGTCTTCGGCGCAGTCGTTAGCACCAAATCGAATGGAATCACCAAAATCAAATAACACTAACCCCGGCATCACAGTATCAAGATCCACGATGCAAAGCGGTTCCTTCGTTTCGCTGTCGAACATAATGTTGTTTAATTTTGTATCATTATGTGTTACACGAAGCGGCAATACGCCT
>CALALK010000019.1 GCA_937923125.1 uncultured Carnobacterium sp. | reverse complement strand
TTAAGTCCTTGGTATAATCTGCCAACTCCCCAGTAGAAGATTGAGGAGGCTGCATCATATTAGCAAAATTTCCTGATATCTTTGATTTTTTAGGCTTACGAAGATCATGAATGGCCTTCAAATCTTGCTTACTAAGACCTGCATAACGCTCCAAAGAACGTCGTAAATCGATAATGCGAGGCTTATCGCTGTCATCTTTATATTGAAAACCAGCAACTTCAAGGAGACGACAAACCATCAAATCTTTATGAAGGAGAAAGGCCATCAATACATGTTCAGACCCTACCTCTACAGCACCAGTCACACCAGCAATTCCCTCTGCCTCTTGCAACATAGCCTCTAAAGCATGTGACTGTGCACGTAAATCGATAATATCTGATTCAGACAAGTCTTTTGGACTTTTCTCCATCGCTAGTACAGCTGCTGTCTCAAGCTCTTCCGTACGAATACGGTCCTCAAAATCAGTAAATGTTAGGTAGGCTACAGATCCTGGAACCTCAACCATAGCCAGAAGCACATGCCAAGTCTCCAAGAAAGGACTTCCAAAACGCTCTGCCTCAAGCTGAGCACGATGGAAAATGGCCTGCATTTTTCTTGAATATGTCGTCATCTAATTTCCTTTTCTATCCAATCTAAGTAATAGCGAGCGTAGAATACGCGAACGAATAGTAGCTGCATCTTCGCCTAAAACATCATCACTAGCAGTCGCTAAAATCAAATTTCCCTCACGTTCTGTGATGATTTTTTCATCAAAAAGCAACTGGATCAAGTCTGTAAATACCTGCTCGCTGAGCTGATCCGCTAAGTTCTGAAGCAAATCATTAATCATGTGGTGCTTGTCAGAGAATCTGACTTTGACGATACGAATATAACCGCCACCTCCACGCTTACTCTCAACAATATAACCACGACTTTCTGTAAAGCGGGTCTTAATAACATAATTAATCTGACTCGGTACAACTTGAAAAGTATCTGCTAAGTTCGAGCGTTGAATCTCAGCAATTCCAGACTGGCCCAGCAATTCTTTAATATATTCTTCTATACTATCTGATGTATTTCTTGCCATCTTAATTCCTCCAGTCTAATTTGACTATAACTGACTATTATTATACCAAAAATGTCAGCACATGGGAAACTATACCTTCAAAAAGCTTTTTAAAGTTGTCATTAGAGACCATATAAGATACAATAAATAAGACTAAAATATTAAAAAGGGCAGGAAAGGTTTTGAAAAAAATTAAAAAAATATTTTAAAAGTGTTGACGATAAAAAGTCACCATGCTACTATATTAAAGCATTCCACGAAACGAGGAATGTAAGGGATAGATGGAGGTTTAGCTCAGTTGGGAGAGCATCTGCCTTACAAGCAGAGGGTCAGCGGTTCGATCCCGTTAACCTCCATTGATGAGTGATTAGCTCAGTTGGTAGAGCATCTGACTTTTAATCAGAGGGTCACAGGTTCGAGCCCTGTATCACTCATAGCCGGCTTAGCTCAGTTGGTAGAGCATCTGATTTGTAATCAGAGGGTCGAGGGTTCAAGTCCTTTAGCCGGCATTAAAATCAAATTGCGGAAGTAGTTCAGTGGTAGAACACCACCTTGCCAAGGTGGGGGTCGCGGGTTCGAACCCCGTCTTCCGCTTTGCCAATGTAAAACCATGGCCCATGCCGGGGTGGCGGAATTGGCAGACGCACAGGACTTAAAATCCTGCGGTCAGTGATGACCGTACCGGTTCGACCCCGGTCCTCGGCATTAATTAAATATACAATGCACCCATAGCTCAATTGGATAGAGTACTTGACTACGAATCAAGCGGTTACAGGTTCGACTCCTGTTGGGTGCATTTTTTACTTACGGGAATTAGCTCAGCTTGGTAGAGCACTTGGTTTGGGACCAAGGGGTCGTAGGTTCGAATCCTGTATTCCCGATACGTAAACAAATGAGGAAGCTAGACATCATGTCTAGCTTCTTTTTTTATCGAAAAATGCAAGATGATTGGCAAAAGGCGCATTCTTTTGTATAATTAAAGTCAAATATAGTCAAGGTAAAAGGAGGAAGATGAATGCAAAATCAAAATCAAAATATGTCGGATTTGATTGAAAATTACTTAAAGAATGTACTGCATAAGAATGAAACAGTTGAAATCAGACGCAGTGAGATTGCAGACCAATTCAATTGTGTACCTTCCCAAATTAATTACGTGATTAATACCCGCTTTACCATTCAACAAGGGTATGTCGTTGAAAGTAAACGCGGTGGCGGTGGTTATATCCGCATTATGAAAGTGAATCTAGTGGACGAGATGGATATCTTAAATGAATTAGGAAATCTGATTCCAGAGGAACTTTCAGAGCGAGAAGGCAATCATTTATTACAAAACTTATATGAAAACGAGCTGATTAGTAAACGTGAAGCGCAAATGATGTCACTCATGATGGAGAAAGATACATTCCCTTCAAACGTAAAGAATGCTGCAGAGATTCGTAGTAATATGATGAAGAAATTAATCGACAATTTGAAATACAGTTAACTAGAAAGGAATAAACGCATGAGTGAAATTTTTACACCAAAAGCAAAGAGTGCAATGGTCTTAGCCGCAAGAGAAGCCATCCTGTTCAAACACCAAGCCGTGGGAACAGAGCACTTACTATTAGGATTAATCCTTGAACAAGAAGGCATCGCGGGAAATGTGCTTCGTGCTGCAGGGTTGACTGCGGAAATCGTTCGTTCTGAAATCGAGTCACTCACAGGATACGGCTCAAACCGTAAGCAAATGGATCCGTACTTAATGCCGTATTCACCAAGAGCGAAGAAAGTGATTCTATCGGCTACCGATGAAGCCAAACGCCTCGAAGTGCCACAAGTCGGAACAGAGCACTTATTATTAGCCTTATTACGCGAAGAAGTGTTAGCGACAAAGATTCTCCGTGATAACCAAATCGACCCTCAAGAGTTGATGAAAGAAATCTACGGTAAAATCGGAATTCAACCTTCAAACTCAGGTTCTAAGAGAAAAGCACGTCAAGAGTCTTCACAAGAAGGAACGCCTACATTAAACAGCTTAGCGCGTGACTTAACGGAATTAGCTCGCGAAGGCAAAATCGACCCAGTTGTTGGTCGTGAAGATGAAGTACGCCGCATTATCCAAATCATTAGCCGTCGTACGAAAAATAACCCTGTCCTCGTTGGGGAACCAGGTGTTGGGAAGACAGCCATCGTTGAAGGCTTAGCACAACGCATGGTAAGCGGAGAAGTTCCAGAAGAAATCGCTGAGAAACGTCTCATGATGTTAGATATGGGTGCAGTAGTAGCCGGAACAAAATACCGTGGTGAGTTCGAAGAGCGCATGAAGAAAATCTTGGACGAAGTATACCGTGAACAAGATGTGATTCTCTTTATCGATGAGTTGCATACCCTTATCGGTGCAGGTGGGGCAGAAGGCTCTATCGATGCTTCAAATATCTTAAAACCAGCACTTGCTCGTGGTGAAATCCAAGTTATCGGAGCGACTACGCTTGATGAATATCAAAAATATATCGAAAAAGACGCAGCCTTAGAACGTCGTTTTGCCTCTGTTCATGTCAATGAACCTAGCGCAGACGATACAGTCGAAATCTTAAAAGGCCTTCGCAAACGTTATGAAGACCACCACCGTGTGGAAATCACTGACGCAGCGATTGAAGCAGCCGTTCAATTATCGGTTCGTTATATTACGTCTCGTAAATTACCAGATAAAGCCATCGACTTGATGGACGAAACAGCTGCAAAAGCCCGTCTGGACCGCAGTGGTAAACACTCACCGCTTCAAAAACTGGAAGCAGAAGTAGCAGAACTCGCACAGAAGAAAGACGACGCTATTCGTGAGCAAAAATTCGAAGAAGCCGCTCGTTTACGCAAGAAAGAACAAGCCAAACGAGACAAGCTTGAAAAACTACGCCAAAAAGTAGAAATCGAAGCCAAACAAGAATTTGTGGCGGCGATTACGGATGAAGATATCGCAGAAGTCGTATCACAATGGACTGGAATTCCATTAAAACAAATGGAGAAAAAAGAAAGCGAACGTCTCGTTCATCTTGAAAAAGAATTGCACCAACGCGTGATTGGACAAGAAGAAGCAGTATCAGCGGTCGCTCGTTCGATTCGCCGTGCTCGTAGCGGATTGAAAGATCCAAAACGTCCAATCGGTTCATTCTTATTCCTTGGACCTACAGGGGTTGGGAAGACAGAGTTAGCGAAAACATTAGCGGAAGCGATGTTTGGCGACCAAGACGCTCTCGTTCGTATCGATATGTCTGAGTACATGGAGAAACACGCGGTTAGCCGTTTAGTCGGTTCACCTCCAGGATATGTTGGATTCGATGAAGGCGGACAATTAACAGAGAAGATTCGTAACAAACCTTACTCTGTGATTCTGTTAGATGAAATCGAAAAAGCTCATCCAGATGTATTTAACATTCTGTTGCAAGTCTTAGACGATGGCCATCTGACGGATTCGAAAGGACGTAAAGTCGACTTCAGAAATACGATTCTTATCATGACGTCAAACCTTGGGGCAACGGCTCTAAGAGATGAAAAAGCAGTGGGGTTCGGTGCGAAAACCGTACAACACGACCATACAGCAATGGAAAAACGTATTCGCGAAGAGTTGAAGAATGCATTCCGTCCTGAGCTATTGAACCGTATCGATGAAATTATCGTCTTCCATAAATTGACGAAACCGGAATTACGTCAAATCGTTCAATTGATGACAAAAGACATTAAGACTCGTCTTGCGGAACTCAATATCGAATTGAAATTCACTTCAGGTGTGATTGACCTAATCGCAGAAGAAGGATTCGACCCAGAATACGGGGCACGTCCAATTCGTCGAGCGATTCAAAAGAAAATCGAAGACCCACTTAGTGAAGCGCTCCTCAGTGGAGAAATTCGCTTCGGTCAAAAAGTGACAATCGGTTCTCAAAAAGGAAAAGTGACGATTAAAGAAACAAAAGTCGCTCCTAAAAAAGAAGCCGTTAAAGCTTAATAGGATAACGAAAATAGCCACTTCTATGAAAATAGAAGTGGCTATTTTTTAATAACTTTGTTTTTGTAAGAGTAGGTGGCCAAGCGTAAGGTCATTCATGTCTTTGACGTTCAGCCCTGTTTGTTCCGCGAAACGGTCAATTCGATACTGCAAGGTATTGCGATGTAAGAAGAGTTTTTGGCTGGCCTTTGAGACATTTCCATGAGCGTCCCAGAGCGCTTCAATCAGTTCTTTGACGTCGTCTTCGCTTAATAAGAGAATCAACTCGTCGGCAATCGGTGCGATGTCGACCAAAGCGTTGGCAATCGCCCATAACATCACTGGCGCAAATTCCAGACTGGAACGCTTGTGGGAATGCATTAAGTATTCCACGAAGAGCGCTTTTTCTGCTTGATAGAGAATGGGCACTCTGCTTGACGTTGCCCAGCGGTTTCCGATAAAGAGTTGTAATTCCACGGCGAAGTCATCTTCAATCGCGGATTGCACTTCAAAGAGCGTGCTTGCAAGCGACGTTGCGACTTCCGGGTTCACGACTAGCGTGTAGTGATGGCGGAAGTTTTTGAAGGCGGCAAGGGTCCCAACCGTTAAGTTCTCGACGAACTCCAACCAGTCTTTTTCGAGGAAGACGCCTTCTTGCTTAGGAAATACCGCCAAGTGTACGCATTGGATATACGCAGTCGGTGTGGGCAATGCGCCTTTTCCTTCCAAGTACGCAAGCCAAGGATGCGTTGGAATCGTTGTTTTTGTTGGTTGTGTATTTAAGGTTTCGATGAGGAATCGTTCGCGCTCCGTTAAGCTCGATTCTAAGAGATAAATCACTTCACCGTTCAGCGTTACAGGAACAGTGTCTTGACCGTTTTCTCCAAGAAGAGCATCCGGGAACAATTCTTTCCAAGTCTTTTTCATAAGAACTCCTTTTTTGAAAAGTGTTTGCCTCTTAAGTATACACGTTGTTGCCTAGAGAATAAAGGTTCTTATACTATGATTTTATAAAGAAATTCGGTAGAATAGGACATATAGTCAATATAAGGGGGATCCGACATGTCAACAGAATGGTCATTAAAAGAAATTTACCCTTCATTTGAAAGTGAAGAGTTTCAACGTGACTTTGAACGTTTTTCAAACTTTAGAGAGGTATTCAACGGCTTAACGCTCGAAGATAACTTAGAGTCTATCAAAGCGGCAATTGCGGCCTTAGAAGAGTTCAGCGTCTTAAGCAGCCGTCTTGGAAACTACATTAATTTAACATTAACAGCTAACACAACAGACGAAACAGCGAATAAATACCGTACATTATTCGGCAATGCGTATGCTTCGTTAAACAGTGCGTATACAAAAGTCTACAAATTTATCGGAAGCGTGGAAACAGATATCACAGCCGACGAAAATCTAAAAGACTACGAATTCTACTTTGCAGAAGCAAAACAACAATACAAACATCTATTATCAGATGAATTAGAAGATGTGATTGCGAAATTCTCTATTAGCGGAGGAGATGGTTGGGAACAACTCTTCGAAGCGATGACTTCAGGCGTTGAAGGCGAATTTAAAGGCGAAAAAGTAACGCTTAGCGAAATTCGTAATATGGCGTATGACGCCGATGCAGCGGTTCGTAAAGAAGCGTACGAAACAGAATTGAAGATGTACGATACGATTAAAGAACCAATCGCATTTGCCTTAAACAATATTAAACAACAAGTGCTTACAGAAACAAGCTTACGTGGTTTCGAATCACCACTAGCACAAACATTAGAAGCATCTCGTATGTCTCGTGAAACATTAGATGCACTTCTTGAAGCGATTCGCGAATATTTACCACAATTCCGCGCTTACTTGAAACATAAAGCTTCCCTCTTAGGTCACGAAAATGGATTACCATTCTACGACTTATTTGCACCAATCGGAGAAAGCTCACGTCGTTTCACAATCGAAGAGTCGAAAGAATTCTTATTAGAAAACTTCAAAGGCTTCTCACAAGATTTAGCGGATATGACAAAAGAAGCTTACGAAAACAACTACATCGACTTCTTACCACGTAAAGGAAAAGTGGGGGGCGCGTTCTGTAGCAACCTACCATTCATCAAACAATCACGTATCTTAACAAACTTCTCTGGTTCATTAAGCGACGTTGTAACAATTGCGCACGAATTAGGACATGCGTACCACGGTTTACATATCGAAAACCACCGTGTATTAAACCAAGAGTACTCAATGCCTGTTGCTGAAACGGCGTCAACATTCAACGAAAACATCGTGATGAATACTGTAATTAGCGAAGCGAGCGATGCTGAAAAAGTAGCGTTATTGGAATCACAATTACAAGATACAACACAAATCATCGTGGACATCTACTCACGTTACTTATTCGAATCATCAGTCTTCGAAAACCGTGAAAAGAGCTTCATGTTCTCGAAAGATTTAGAACAATTAATGTTGGATGCGCAAAAAGAAGCATACGGCGACGGATTAGATCCAGACGCAATGCATCCATATATGTGGGCTTGCAAACCGCACTACTACAGCAGCGGCTTAAGCTTCTACAACTTCCCATACGCATTCGGAGGATTGTTCTCTAAAGGCTTATATGCCATCTATCAAGAGCAACCTGAAGGATTCGTTGAGAAATATCAAGAGTTATTGCGTGCGACAACGGTGACTTCTGCGGAAGATACTGCGAAGGTGTTGGGCGTGGATGTGACGGACAGCGCATTTTGGAAGAAGGCACTCGCGCAAGTTGCCGATAACATCGAGCAGTTCATTGCTTTAACTCCGGTAAAAGCATAAAAACATCTTGCGATGTTTCGTTCCTTCCGTTGGAATAAAACAAAATCATTAATAGTGCTATAAAGTACTTCGAGCCCTTTCGGATATCTTCATAGCAATCATTATAGCTGTACCGGGCTGAGCCTTACGTCTCAGCTCCTATCGAGCCTCAAAGTGACTCTAGGAAATAAATTTCCAGAGTCACTAATTCGCATCGATTACACTCGCTATGATGATTGCTATAGAATCCGAAGGGCTCTTTCGTGCTTTTATGGAGTTTATTTTTGTTTTATTCCATCGAGTTTGTAGTGATTCGCAAGATATTTTTATGCTTTCCTTTTTTTGATAAACTGCTACGATGTTATTGGCAATGCTTAGGAAGGAACCGGCAGAGGTGCGTGCTTCATTATTGGAGGAAGTTTAGCGATTCTTTTTGGTTTTGATTAAATAGATTGTTGCCGTGTTGTCGGCAATGCTTAGGAAGGGAGCGGCAGGAGTGTGGAGCTTCATTATCGGAGTAAGTTTAGCGAGTTTGTTTTGTCTTTAATTAAATGGGTAGTTGCCGATGTTATCGGCAATGCTTAGGAAGGGAACGGCAGGAGTGTGGTGCTGAGCATTATGTAAGTGGAAAAGGGATGGAGTAATAAAACATGCCCTACTACTGTAAGGCATGTTGTTTAATGATTGTGATTTTGTTGTAAGAAAATTGTACTTTATTTTTTTGAGAGGATTCTTATTGAAATTAGTATTCCGATGATAAAAGCAAAGGAAAAGATGCTTGTTTCGAGGTGTGATAGAAATAAAATTTGTATTGGTTTTGCGTAACCAAAGTAGAGAAGTGTCAAAAGAATAATGGGGATGCAATATGTTGTAGCAGTCACAATACCGCTTCTAAGGATTTTAGCTCTGGTTACAATCGTGATTACTAAAGTTGTCCATATGATATTTGAGAAGAATATAAATACGATTCCCCATAAGGC
Source organism: uncultured Carnobacterium sp. (assembly GCA_937923125.1). Lineage (GTDB taxonomy): Bacteria > Bacillota > Bacilli > Lactobacillales > Aerococcaceae > Granulicatella. The sequence goes on along the minus strand of CALALK010000019.1, from coordinate 2,404 downwards.
GTTAGGAGAGAGTCTTTGTATGTCATGAGTGAGCATATGAATTCCATAAACGTTGAAGAAAGGAAGCAGGAAAAAGCTGAATAGAATTACTACTGCTAAAAATTTTTTCATTGTTAGATTCTCCTTTAAATATATTGATAATCACTTGTTTTCAAGATAATATCTTCAACTTTATTTTACTATTTTCAAGAGAGATAAACAATAAAATGTGTAAAAATTCACATAATGTGATTGAAAAATAAGGGAATTGCACTGGTATGAGCTTTTGGACGGAGTAGGGATAAAATAGGCTTTTTTATTGGATTTAACCGATTTTTGATATTGCATATAGGGGGAAAGAGGAGTACCATTAGAGTATCAACCTTAAAGGAGATGAAGTGATGTTTACGTTAACAAAGGAATTGACGAAACAATATAAAGAAAGTTTTCAAAGTAAGCCAGAGCGTATCGTGGCGCAAAATGCTGCGGTGAAGAATGGCTTGAAAGGATCTAGTGAGACGGTCGCTTCTGTTGTGGAAAATCAGCCGGTGTATTCGATTGATTTGGAACACGGGAAAGTAGCCAACCAAAAGGCTTCTGGTCGTTGCTGGATGTTTGCGGCGCTGAATACATTCCGCCACAGACTCTTTAATAACTTCAAGCTCGAAGAATTTGAACTCTCACAAAGTTATACATTTTTCTGGGATAAATACGAAAAGGCTAATTATTTCCATGAAAATATTTTAAAAACAGCGGGCGAACCTGTGACAAGCCGCAATGTAGCCTTTCTCTTACAAACGCCTCAACAAGACGGTGGGCAATGGGATATGATTGTGTCACTCTTCAAGAAATATGGGGTTGTGCCAAAGAGTGTGATGCCGGAAAGTTTTTCAAGCTCGGCTTCAAGCGATTTGAACAAATACTTAAATAAAAAACTTCGTCAAGACGCAAAAGTGCTTCGTGACTTAGTGGCACGTGGAGCTAGCGAAGAGGAAATCAACGAAACGCGTAAACAATTAATGCAAGAAGTGTACGACTTACTTAGCGTGACGCTTGGAACTCCGCCAGAAACATTCGACTTCGAATATCGTGATAAAGATAAGGAATTCCACCGTCACTTGAATTTGACACCACAAAGCTTCTTCGAACAATTCGTGGGCTTGAACTTGGACGATTACGTGTCTATCATCAACTCACCAACAGCGGACAAACCATTCAACCGTTCATACACTGTTGACATGCTTGGAAATGTCGTTGGAAACCAAGTACGCTACTTGAATTTAGACATGGCAACGTTCAAAGAATTAGCGATTCGCCAATTAGAACAAGGGGAATCTGTCTGGTTCGGTTGCGATGTCGGTCAATCTTCAAACCGTGGAAACGGTCGTCTTGCGCTCAATAACTTCGACCTTAAAGGTTTAACTGGAATCGACTATTCACTCACTAAAGGCGAACGTCTTGAATACGGCGATAGCTTAATGACACACGCGATGGTATTAACAGGGGTGAACCTTGTCGATGGTAAACCTAATCGCTGGAAAGTGGAAAATAGTTGGGGCGAAGAGTCTGGGGTTGAAGGGTTCTGGATGATGAGTGATGCGTGGATGGATGAGTTTACGTACCAGATCGTTATCAGAAAAGACTTGCTTACAAAAGAGCAACTCGACGCTTTCAACAGCGAACCAATTGTGTTAGCGCCATGGGATCCAATGGGTTCTCTTGCGTAAGGACAGAATTTAAATAAAATAAACTAAAACAGTGTCACTCTAAACATCTTCAGATGTATTAATAGTGGTAAATGTAAGGATACCACCTGGAGCCTGTAGTCTCCAGGTTCCCAAGCTTCAAACAGCCGCTAGGAAATAAATTTCTTAGCAGCTGTAATTCACATTGGGTATTTGTCCTTACAAATACCACTATATAATCTGAAGATGTTTTTTCGTTCCACTGAACGAATTTGGAATTAAATTCTGTCCTTACGCTAACCTTAGTGCTAACTCAATTGGTTGTGAAAAGTCGAGTTGTCTTTTGCTTTTTAGGGCTAGGGTGCAGAGTTCAGAGGATTTTTGTTTTTTTTTTAGTTTAGGCAAAGTATTCTGTGCATCCCATGGCTAACTCAATTGGTCGCGTGAAGTCGAGTTGTCTTTTGCTTTTTGGGCTAGAAGGGTGCAGGGACGGGGAGCGAAATTAACATATATGTTAATTAACAAATATGTTAATTGAGGTAAGAAAAAAGGTGGGTAAAGGCCTGGGCCTTTATCCACCTTTTCAAATTTGAATGGTTATTCGCTGCGGAGCGATTCGACTGGGTCTTTCTTCGCGGCGATGCGTGAAGGGATGAGTCCTGCCAACATCGTTAATACAATCGAGATACCGATGAGGATAAGTGCTGCTTCCCATGGTAATTGCGCCACGTTTTCCACGT
>CALALK010000018.1 GCA_937923125.1 uncultured Carnobacterium sp. | reverse complement strand
AGAGATGATCGTTTATCGTACTCTCTTTAAGTTTACGAAGACGCGCAATCTCCGTTCGTTTTAATCCTTTTTCAAATAATCGAACGGTTTCTCGAACAGAACTCGTTTCATGAGAAATCCACGCAAACATTTTTGCAAACCACCGATAAGTAATCGGGTACTGTTCGGCCTCTTCAAAAATATCACTCACCCATTTCATAAAGACAAGTCTTGAGAGGGATTCACGGTCTTCAACGGTAGAAAAATCCCACAATGACAGGAGCTCTTCTTCCAAGGCTGCTGTTGATTTTGCGCCATTAAAAAGACCGACCCAATGTCCTTTCACAGAATCCTCTTGCCAATCTGTCCAGTCTTTGAACTCTTCCACAACTTTACTAAACCAAACAGGAGTAATCGCCTCTTTTTCTTCTTTATACCATCGTTTAAATAATTGCTGTAACCATACATTTTGAATGAGAGGTCGATATTTTGATTCCTCATACCGGTGGTAACTAATCCATTCTATCCACAGTCTTGTGACATCTCTTAATTGCACAAACGAATAAGGATGCATTAAGTAATTGACAGGATGACTCCCTTTAGTAACAAGTGGTAGGTCTTGAATTTCTTTAGCTAAACTCAAATTAGAGTCCTCTTCTAAAACTAGTCCTTCTCTAATCAATACTGCTAATAATCGATGGTACTCCACTTCTTTCAAATGAGGCAAACTTGCAAAAAACACTTCTGCTTTATCTTCAGTCACGCCAATTAAAGTCGACATGGTACGATTTCCAGTTAAAATACGATATAATCGATTTATCGGAACCACACCATACGACTTGATCGCATGTAATATCCAAATTTGATAAAAGGAGTACTGACTCATGGATAAAAAATCCTCTCTTTCAAAAATTTATGCAAAAGTTGATTGCGAATCTTGTATTGCGTGTGGAATTTGCCAACTACGTTCTCCTGAAATCTTCGAGTATGATGCAGAAGGAATTGCCTTTGTAAAACAAGATCAGAATACTGGAACAATTCCGCTACCAGAAGATACGATAGAATCCTTCAAGGAGGCTTACACAGCCTGTCCAACGGGTGCTATAAAAAGGAAAAATACACCATTTACTGAAGAATAAACAAAACGGACTCATCCTGTGAGTCCGTTTTTCTCTTTGTATTACTCCCTAATAGGCCTTTATTTTTCATCGTCTAACGCGAGTTTTATAAGCTTTTGTACTTCAAAAGGTCGCAATTCACGATAATCTCCAGGGCGTAAATTTTCCAATGTTAAAAATCCAAACTCTTCACGTTTTAATTTCATAACAGGTAACTCTACAGCCTCAAACATACGCTTCACTTGATGGTTCCAGCCTTCATGAATCGTTAAAGCTACAATCCCTGTTCCTTTATCTGTATCAACCGATAAAATTTGAGCTCTTGCATTTGACGTTTTCTTGCCATCTAAGACGATTCCACGTTCCAATTGACGCATTTGTCTAGGAGTAGGAACCCCTTTAACTTTCGCAATATATTTCTTTTCTACGTGATGCTTTGGATGGGTCATCAAGTTTGAAAACTCTCCGTCATTCGTTAATAAAAGAAGACCTGTTGTATCGTAGTCCAAACGACCTACTGGATACACGCGTTGCTCTACCTCTTTGAAATAATCTGTAACAACGGTTCTTCCTTTATCATCACTGGCACTTGAAAGAACGCCTTTTGGTTTATAAAACATAAAGTACACAGGTTCTTCTTTATAAATCGGAATACCATCTACCTCAATTTTATCATTAGCACCTACTTTAAAACCGAGTTCTCTTACGACTTCACCGTTAACTTTAACACGGCCTTCTTGAATAAATGCCTCACATTTTCTGCGGGATGCCACACCAGCGTGTGCCATTACTTTTTGTAATCTTTCCACAAAAAAACCTACTCTTTCTCTTCTTCTACTTCATGATGTTCTTTAGAGCGCATTTCCAACTCTTCAAACAAATCATGATTATCTCTAAATAATTGATTCGCTTCTTCAGAATCTAAATCGAATAAATCAGAAGCATCTGGCAGGGCATCAAGAGATTCTAATCCAAAGTAATCCATGAAGTAAGCTGTTGTCTTATACAGCTTTGGACGTCCTGGTGAATCTAACCTTCCAGCCTCTTCGATTAAGTCTCTTAGTAATAGTTTTTGAATCGAACCACTACTTTGAACCCCACGAATCGATTCAATATCTACACGTGTGACAGGTTGCTTATACGCAATAATCGCTAACGTTTCTAGAGACGCTTGAGACAATTGAGAAGAATATGGAGAAACTGCATATTTTTCGATATAGGATTTTAAACTTGCTTTTGTCACGAGTTTATAATGAGAAGCCGTCAAAAGAAGCTCTAATCCACTATTTTCATCTTCTAAGCGTTTCTTTAATTCATCTAATAGCTGACGAACCGCGCTTCTTTCGAGTTCTAAAATATAGCTTGCTTCTTCTAATGAAATCCCATCATCTCCAGCCACAAATAGTAAGCCTTCTAGTACTGAAATGTAATTAGTCACTCTCTTTCTCCTTTTCTTGTCTTTTCTCAATCAAAATATCCTCATACGGAGAACTTTGAATAAAACGGACACGATGTTCTCGAACGAGCTGTAACATCGCTAAAAATGTTGTTGTAATCGCATGTCGATTGAAGGCAGGGAAACATTCCTCAAAAGGAACTTGTTTCTTATCTGTATGCTCAATTTTTGAAATAATCGAATCCATTAATTCTTCAACCGTATGCGTTTCATGTTGAATATTCGCCTTGAGCGGCATTTTTGCAATATTCTTACGCGCTAATTTTTTTAACGCATTCCATAAATCTTGAGTTGTCACTTCTCCTTCTTTCAAAGGGATAATCTCTTGCATCGAAGACAAGTCACTCGCTTCTTTCCCGAAGTGTAATCCCCTTAGGAAAGAGAGCTCCTCAAGTTTTTTGGCATTTTCTTTAATTTGTTGATATTCCAATAGTTGTTGCACCAGCTGGTCACGAGGATCTTCCACAATTGGTTCCCCATCTTCATCCAACTCTTCTAACTTTGGTTTTGGAAGAAGCATTCTCGCTTTAATTTCTAATAAGGTCGACGCCATTACTAAATATTCAGCTGCCACTTCCAATTCCAATGTTTTCATCGAATGAATGAAGTTCAAATACTGCTTTGTTAACTCATTCATCGGAATATCGTAAATATCAATTTTCATCTCACGAATCAGATGCAAGAGGACGTCCATCGGTCCTTCGTATTCAGCTACTTTAATCGTTAAATCTTCCATGGTCCCTCACTTACACGATGTTTATTCCATTTTGCGAGAATGACGCTTGTTTCAATCGTTCCGCTTAATACTTTATCTTCCATCTTTGTTAAATCTTCTAACATTTGGAATGTTTTATTTTCCCCACGAAACGAAGGTGAAATCGATAAGTATTTAATCACAATTGTGTCTGTTGTACTTTCTCCGCCAATCAATCCGATAAAATTATCGCTTTCTGACTCTTTCCAGAGCCAGCATTTGATGGATGGATTTGTCGCGATTTCTTCAATTTCCTCTTGCAATCGTTTAAAGTCCTTGAATTCTGGGATGTAGGAAAGCAATCCCATTGCAATTTTTTTATTCGTTGCTGAATAAGGTACTAACAAATTCATTCCTCCTCGAGGTTCGTCTCTTAATATAAAACAAGTACTCGACGAACTAATGATTTGAACACTTCTTTAACGCGTTGTGTTGTTTCTACCACTTCTTCGTGGTTTAAGTTTGCTTGCATTCCTGCAGCTAAGTTTGTGATACATGAAATCCCAATCACTTTAATTCCAGCATGGTTTGCCACAATCACTTCAGGAACTGTTGACATTCCCACAGCATCCCCACCAATTGCTTGCGTGAAGCGAATTTCTGCTGGTGTTTCATAAGTTGGTCCAGAGTATCCCATGTATACTCCTTCTTTAATATTGATGTTTAATTCTTTCGCTGCTTTACGAACCACTTCTTGTCCGTATTCGTGGTACGCGTGGCTCATATCAGGGAAACGAGGTCCAAAGCGGTCGTCGTTTGGTCCGATTAATGGGTTTGTACCAGTGTAGTTAATTTGATCTGTAATAATCATTAAGTCCCCTGGTTCAAATGTTGGGTTTGCACCACCTGCAGAGTTTGTAACGATAATCGTTTCAACGTCTAATAGTTTCATTAAACGAATTGGGAACGTTACTGTTTCCATATCATAACCTTCATAGTAGTGGAAACGTCCATCCATGATTAAAACGAATTTTCCTTCTAATTCACCATATACAAGACGGCCAGCATGACCGACTACTGTTGATACTGGGAAGTTTGGAATATCTTTATAGTCAAAGATTAATGGGTTCTTTACTTCTCCAGCAAGTTCACCAAGACCTGATCCTAAAATCATTCCGAAATCAATATGACCAATGCCTTTTTCTTGTAAAAACGTTTTTGTTTCAACTAATTGTTCGTATTTGCTCATGTTGTTCCCTCTTTCTATATTAGTTTAATTCTTTTAAGAAACTTGTTCCGTTACCAGTTGACGCAACACCAAAGTTTTCGCTGATTGTTTCTGCGATATCGCTGAAGTGTCCTTGTGGTAAGTGTGTTGGGTGTTTTAATGATTTGCTAATTGCTAACACTGGAATGTACTCACGAGTGTGGTCTGTCCCTTTGAATGTTGGGTCGTTTCCGTGGTCAGCAGTAATAATTAATAAATCATCTTCTTGCATATTTTCTACGATTTCTGGAATACGAGCATCAAACGCTTCAAGTGCTTCGCCGTATCCTTTCGTATTACGACGGTGTCCATAAACCGCATCGAAGTCTACTAAGTTTAAGAAACTCATACCAGTGAAGTCTTTCTTCAATACTTCTACTAGTTTATCTACGCCATCCATATTGTCTTTTGTACGAACGAATTCAGTAATCCCTTGTCCGTTGAAGATGTCGTTAATTTTACCGATTGCAATTACATCAAATCCATCTTTCTTCAAGAAGTCTAATGTTGTTTCACCAAATGGACTTAAGGCATAGTCATGACGGTTTGAAGTTCTTTGGAAGTTGCCTGGTTCCCCCACATAAGGACGTGCGATAATACGACCAATCATGTATGGATCGTCTTTTGTAATTTCACGAGCGTATTCGCAAATACGGTATAACTCTTCCAGTGGAATAATCTCTTCATGCGCTGCAATTTGCATTACAGGGTCTGCAGAAGTATAAACGATTAAATCGCCTGTTTCCATTTGGTGTTTACCGTAGTCATCAATAACAGCTGTACCACTATATGGTAAGTTACATACGATTCCTCTTCCTGAGAACTCAGAAATACGGTCTAATAATTCTTGTGGGAAACCTTCAGGGAATACACGGAAAGGAGTTTTAATATTTAATCCCATTAATTCCCAGTGACCTGTCATTGTATCTTTCCCTACAGAAACTTCTTCTAATTTAGTGTAGCTTCCTTCAGGATGTTCTACTGGTGGAACTGTTTTTAAAGGAGCGATATTTCCTAAGCCATAACGTTGCATATTTGGTACATTTAAGCCTACCGTTTCAGAAATATGACCTAGAGTATGTGAACCTGCATCATCAAAGTTTGCAGCATCTGGTGCTTCTCCAATCCCTACAGAGTCCATTACAATGACATGTATTCTTTTAAATTTCATTCATTTCATCTCCATTTTCTAAATATTACGAACGAGGATGTGCTTGTTTGTAAATTTCCTTCATTCGTTCATTTGTAATATGTGTATAAATTTGTGTCGTACTAATATCTGAGTGCCCTAGTAATTCCTGCACGATTCGAAGGTCGGCACCCGCTTCTAAAATATGTGTTGCAAAGGAATGGCGCAATGTATGCGGGCTTACTTCCTTTGTAATCATCGCCGTCTGAACAATTTTCTTCAAATTCTTCCAGAAGCCTTGACGTGTAAACGGTCCTCCACGATGATTTAAGAACAAGACATTTGATAACTTCTTCTCATCTTCTAAGGCAGGACGGGCATATTCCAAATAGTTTTGAATCCAATTGGTTGCTTCTTGACCGATTGGGATGATGCGTTGCTTGTTTCCTTTCCCAATCGTTTGTAGAAATCCAAGCTCTAGATGCAAATCACTGAGTTCAATGCTAATCAGTTCACTCACCCGCATCCCGGTTGCATATAAGAGTTCCAGCATCGCCTTATCCCTTAGTCCTAAAACCGTTGATGTGTCTGGCACCTCAAGCAACCTGTTCACTTCGTCGATACTGAGCGCTTTTGGCAACTGCTTCTTCGGTTTAGGGGGATGAATTTGTTGTGTTGGGTCTCGTTCAATCATTCGCTCTTGCACGAGAAACTGAAAGAACTTCTTCAAGCAACTAATCATGCGACTCGTTGAACTAACAGCATACTCATCTTTCTTTAGCTTTTGAAGAAAGAGCACCATCGTTGTATGGTCCACATCCTGAAGACGTGACACTTTTTGTTCTTCTAAAAACTGAGAAAATTTTTCCAAGTCCCGCTTATAGCTTGCAACGGTATTATCGGATAGCCCTTGAACGGCAATACTATCTAAGAAGTAGTGTATTTCTTTCATCTTCTACCCTTCCTTTTGCTGGCAATTTTTACAAATCCCGTGGAAAGTTAGGCGATGATCCAGTACTTGGAACTG
>CALALK010000017.1 GCA_937923125.1 uncultured Carnobacterium sp. | reverse complement strand
AACGCGTTCCGACCACAGATTGCTGCGTTTGGTTCGTCGTTCCCAATATATATCCTTGCATATCCATAATCCGAATTTCGACAATACTATTCCCTGTTGGGTAATCTTGTAGTAATTGCGAAATTTCAGCTATCTTCGCTTCATCCGTTGCATCTTTTGCCAAAATTGGTTGTACGTTATTCTTCAAGAATCCTACTTGCAGTTGGATTTGTTCCTGGAAGTTAGACACCATTTGCGATTCTAATTGGGTTAAGAAGTTCGCGACAATCAGTTGCAGCGAAATGACTAAGAGCAGGATGAACAGCATCGGAATCTTAAATTGAATGGAACGAAAGAATCGTTTCACTGTCTTCATGAGTCATTTTCCCCTCTACTTTTTTAGCAAAATACGCTTTTCTTGCCGGTAGATTAGGTGGCAAGGAAAAGCGCATTTCAATCTTAAGCTTCTTTTTCTTGATCTGGGGTCTTAATGTAGTAACCTACCCCACGACGAGTCATAATCCATGTTGGGTGACTCGGTGTATCTTCGATTTTTTCACGTAAGCGACGTACCGTAACGTCTACTGTACGCACATCACCGAAGTAATCATATCCCCATACCGTTTGTAACAAGTGTTCACGTGTGATCACTTGTCCGATATGTTTTGCTAAATAGTGAAGTAATTCAAACTCACGGTGCGTTAATTCGATTTCTTCGCCACGTTTTGAAACCACATAAGCATCTTCATGGATAATGAGTGAGCCTAATACGATTTCGTTAGCTGTTTTTTCTTCTTCGGCTTCCGCTGGAGCTAATTGCTGACGACGTAAGTTTGCTTTCACACGCGCGATTAACTCACGGTTTGAGAAAGGTTTTGTCACATAGTCATCGGCTCCAAGTTCAAGACCTAAAACTTTATCAATTTCAGAATCTTTCGCAGTCACCATGATAATTGGGACATTGCTTGTTTTACGGATTTCACGGCATACTTCTAAGCCATCAATTTTCGGTAACATTAAGTCTAAAATAACTAAATCTGGATTTTTTTCATTGAAAGCCACCAGACCCTCTTCACCGTCAAAGGCTGTAACTACTTCAAAGCCCTCTTTTGTAAGACTAAACTTGACGATGTCTGAGATTGGCTTCTCATCATCTACAACTAGGATTTTTTTCATATAAATCCTCCTTTACTCTATTTCTTTTTTATGCCCAAACACTTTCTAAAATGTTGGTTTGTTCTCTATCTGGTCCTACACTGAATGTAGAAATACGTACGCCGACTAATTCTGAAATACGGCGAACATAGTTGCGTGCATTTTCAGGAAGCTCTTCAAGTGAACGGCATCCTGTAATGTCTTCGTTCCAACCTGGTAATTCTTCATACACAGGTTCGCATTGTCCTAATTCTACTAGGCTTGCTGGGTAGTGAGAAATTTCTTCTCCATTTGGTTTACGGTAAGCTACACAGATTTTAACTGTCTCTAAACCTGTTAAAACATCGATACTGTTTAAGCTTAAGTTTGTAATGCCTGATACACGTTTAGAGTGACGCATTACAACGCTATCGAACCAACCAACACGTCTTGGACGTCCAGTTGTTGTACCATATTCACGTCCGACTTCACGAATACGTGAGCCGATTTCATCGAATAATTCTGTTGGGAAAGGTCCATCCCCTACACGAGAAGTGTACGCTTTACATACCCCAACGACTTTATTAATTTTTGAAGGTCCAACACCGCTACCGATCGTCACCCCACCAGCAACTGGGTTTGAAGATGTTACGAATGGATAAGTACCTTGGTCGATATCCAACATAACTCCTTGTGCCCCTTCGAATAATACACGTTTTCCTTGGTCTAATGCATCGTTTAAAATCACTGAAGTGTCGCAAACGTATTGTTTCATTTGTTGACCATATTCGTAGTACTCTTCAAAAATATCATCGAATTCGATTGGCTCTGCATCGTACATTTTAGTGAAGAGGCGATTCTTTTCAGCTAAGTTGATTTTTAGACGTTCAGCAAATACTTCACGGTCTAGTAAGTCTGCCACACGAATCCCAACACGCGCTGCTTTATCCATGTAGCAAGGTCCAATCCCTTTATTCGTTGTCCCAATTTTGTTGTCGCCTTTAGCTTCTTCTTGTAATTGGTCTAAGCGAATATGGTATGGCAAGATGACATGCGCGCGGTCTGAAATACGTAAGTTATCAGTAGTCACATTTCTTTCGTGTAAATACGCAAGTTCTGTGATTAGAGATTTTGGATTTAATACAACCCCATTCCCAATCACGCTGATTTTCTCTGGTGAAAAAATCCCTGATGGAATTAAGTGAAGTTTATAAGTCACTCCATTGAATTGAATCGTATGTCCTGCATTGTCTCCGCCTTGATAACGGGCAATGACTTCTGCGTTCTCACTAAGGAAGTCGGTAATTTTTCCTTTACCTTCGTCTCCCCATTGTGTTCCTACTACTACTACTGATGACATTTGACGCACCTCTTCTTTGTATTATTCATTTAAATGTCTATTGTTAGGCCATTGGAGCGTTTTGCTCGACTCCGTCTGGCACAAGATTTGTAAATTTATTAAATTCTTTCATGAAGTTCAATTCAACCGTTCCACGTGGACCGCTACGGTTTTTCTCGATAATGACTTCAATGGTACTATTTGGTTCCACCTCTGGAACATGTCCATTCTCATCTGGCTCTTGACGATAGTAATCATCACGATATAAGAATGCTACGATATCCGCATCTTGCTCGATAGATCCAGATTCACGAATATCTGACATGATTGGTCGTTTATCTTGACGCTGTTCCACACCACGCGATAATTGCGAAAGTGCGATAACGGGAACTTTTAATTCCTTCGCTAATTTCTTCAAGTTACGAGAGATTTCAGAAACCTCTTGTTGACGACTCTCTTTTCCGTTTCCTTCAATCAACTGCAAGTAGTCGATGACGACTAGCCCAAGATTATTACGCTCTTGTTTTAGACGACGACATTTTGCACGGATTTCAGCAACACGAATCCCTGGAGTATCATCAATAAAAATTGGTGCTTCAGATAACGCTCCGGTCGCAACGAAATATTGCGTATATTCTTCAGGCGTTAATTTACCTGTCTTCAAATGTCCTGCGTTGATGCTAGCATGTGAACAGATAATACGCTCTACAAGGGACTCAGCCCCCATTTCAAGACTGAAGATGGCTACCGTTTCGTTCAGGTTCACGGCAACGTTCTTTGCAATATTCAATACAAAGGCCGTTTTACCAACAGATGGACGAGCTGCTAAGATGATTAACTCATCCGCATGTAGCCCTGACGTCATTCTGTCTAAGCCGATATATCCTGTTGCAATCCCTGTCACTTCACCATTGTTTTTCGCACGCTCTTCTAAGCTTTCATAAGCGGTACGAAGAACCGAGCTAATTGGAATGAATCCTGCTTTATTACGTCCTTCCGATACTGAAAGAATATCTTTCTCAGCAGTATCCAAAACGTTGGCAATTGGTTCATCCTCTTGGTAAGCAGTTTTTACAATATTTGTCGAAGTTTTAATTAATTTACGGCGCGTAGATTTTTCTAAAACGATTTGTGTGTAGTATTCTACGTTGGCTGCAGTTGGCACTTTATCAAGAAGCTCGATTAGCGTAACTTCTCCACCAATATTCTCCATCTGATTTTTTTGTCTTAAAATCTCAGAAACGGTGATCGCGTCAATATCGATATTGTTTTGATTTAATTCAATCATTGCCGCAAAAATTAATTGATGAGAAACACGATAGAAATCTTCCGGTGTCAAAAATTCCATAACCGAAATAATCGAGTCACTAGCAAGAAGAATAGACCCTAAAACGGCTTCTTCTGCCTCAATATTTTGTGGTGGAACTAAATTTGGATATAGTTCTTCCATTCAAACACCCTTTCTACTAAAAATAACCATAAAAATACAGTTTCATTGTATCATAAAACGCTGTAATAAAACAGAAGAGTGAGTCTTTTCGAGCATGAAAACTTGTATGTTTATTTGTAACTTTGTGAATCGTATCACATATTTAAAACCAAAAGAAAAAGGATTCTCCACAACGGGAAAATCCTTACTATTTCTTATTATTGAGCAACGATATTTACAGTCATAATCGCTGTTACATCGTGGTGTAATTTAACAGGTACACGAGTGAATCCTAAGGCACGAATTGGTGCTGCTAATTCGAATTTACGACGATCAAGTTCTACATTGAATTTTTTGTTGAATTCTTCTGCGATTTGCTTCGCTGGGATAGCTCCGAATAGACGGCCATCTTCCCCTGCTTTAGCTTTAATGGTTACAACTGTATCTTCGCGTTCTAAGAACTCTTTAATTTCTTTTGCTTTTGCTAATAATTCGGCATTGTGCTTTTCTTCAGCTTTCTTTTGACCTGATAAAGTTGCTAAGTTTGCTGAAGTTGCTTCTTTAGCCAATCCATTTTTGATTAGGAAGTTTTGTGCGTATCCATCTGCAACGTTTTTAACGTCACCTTTTTTACCTTTACCTTTTACATCTTTCAAGAAAATTACTTTCATGTTTCTTCCTCCTAATTATAAATTAATTTCACTACCAATTTCTTCGATGACTTGAATTAATTGGCGGATTGCTTCTTCAATTGTGATATCCGATAACTGAGTTGCAGCATTTGATAAATGTCCGCCACCACCCATTTTTTCCATCACACGTTGTACGTTTTTGTTTCCTAAACTACGAGCACTAATACCCACACGTCCGTCACTACGTTTTGTAACAACAAATGAAGCATCAATATTTTCCATCGACAACATCATATCGGCCGTTTGAGCTGCCACAACTGTCGGATATACAGTGTTTTCTTCCCCGTGAACAATTCCGACATTATTAGGAAGCATTTCGAGCGAGTTTAATAAATGGGAACGCATTAAGTACGTATCTACATTTTCTTTTAATAAGCGTTGAATCAGAATCGTATCCGCACCAACGGATTTCAGGTAGCTAGCCGTATCAAAGGTACGTGACCCTGTACGAAGCGTGAAATTACGCGTATCTACAATGATACCACCAAGCAAGGTTGTTGCTTCGATTGGTTGAATCTTCTCAGCATCTTCTGATTGATATTCTAGCAATTCCGTAATCAATTCACCGACAGATGAAGCATACGGTTCAATATAAACCAAGTCAGGATTTTCAGGGAATTCCTCTCCACGGCGGTGATGGTCGATAATCACCAATTTATTCGCTTTTTTAACAATCGATGGAGCAGCGCATAGGGAAGGCTTACTTACATCGACAATAATGACTAACGTATTTTCAGTAATTAAAGTTTCCGCCATTTCTGGATTCACAATAGCAGAGGAGAGACGTTCATTATCCTTGATAACTTCCATCAACTTCTTAATATCATGTGAATATTGCTCTGGATTTGTAACAATCCATGAGGTTTTACCATGCATTTTCGCGATTCTTCGAATTCCTAAACATCCACCTATACAGTCCATATCCGGGTATTGATGTCCCATTACCATGACTTGATCTGCTTCGGCAATAAGGTTTTCTAAGGCTTGAGAAACCATACGAGAACGCACTCTTGTACGTTTTTCTAGTGGGTTGCTCTTACCGCCATAGAAGCGTGTTTCTTCATTTTTAGAACGAACAA
>CALALK010000016.1 GCA_937923125.1 uncultured Carnobacterium sp. | reverse complement strand
GGAATTACGCTGGTTCCTGATGAAAAGCGCAATCCAATGCACACGACGACATACGGTGTCGGCGAACTAATTAAAGATGCCATCGATAATGGTTGTCGTCATTTTATCGTCGGTATCGGAGGCAGTGCCACAAACGATGGTGGTATCGGGATGTTACAAGCACTCGGATATGATTTTCTAGATAAAGACGGTGCTCCTGTTGGTTACGGAGGCGCGGGTCTTCAATCGATTGCTCATATTAAGGCTGACAATGTTCTAGCAGAGTTGAAAGATTGTACCTTCCGCGTGGCGTGTGACGTAACGAATCCGCTCTGTGGTCCAATGGGCTCAAGTGCGATTTACGGTCCACAAAAAGGTGCCACTCCGGAAATGGTAGAAGAACTTGACGAAGCGCTTCTCCACTATGCAGAACTATCAAAAGAAACTTTTGACCATGCTGACCGCCTCTACCCAGGTACGGGTGCAGCCGGAGGAATGGGATTTGCGTTTCTCACTTATACAAATGCGGTTCTAGAGAGCGGCATCAAGATTGTCCTTGAAGAAACGGGACTCGAAGAAGTGATGAAGGATGCCGACTTTGTCATCACTGGCGAAGGTCGCTTAGATAGTCAAACTGCTCAGGGTAAAGCTCCAATCGGCGTTGCTCATCTTGCGAAAAAACACGGCAAGAAAGTACTCGCCTTTGCAGGATGCCTCACACCAGACGCGGGTGTATGTAACGAGAACGGAATCGATGCCTTCTTCCCTATTTTACGAAGAGTCATTACCGTTCAAGAAGCGATGGAAACAGAAACTGCGCGCGAAAATATGATTCGTAGCGTGGAACAAGTATTTCGTTTAATTCAATCAATTCAATAGGAGGAAACCAAAATGACAGCACCAACCTTTTCAACATTAGGAGCCTTAATCGGGCTCGTACTTGCCATTATTTTAATCGTTAAAAAAGTTCATCCGGCCTACAGTTTAATCTTCGGCGCTCTTATCGGAGGATTAATTGGTGGCGGCGGACTTGCGGATACTGTAAAAGCCATGGTTACTGGCGCACAAAGCATGATGTCTCCTGTTCTTCGTATCATGACAAGTGGGATTTTAGCTGGGGCGTTAATTAAGACAGGCTCGGCTGAAACGATTGCCGATACGATTGTGAAGAAACTCGGTCAAAAACGTGCGATTGCAGCGATTGCGATTGCCACAATGATTATTTGTGCCGTTGGGGTCTTCATCGATATTGCCGTTATCACAGTAGCTCCAATTGCCATCGCCATTGCGAAAAAAGCAAACCTTTCTAAAGCAGGGATTTTATTAGCGATGATTGGTGGAGGTAAAGCGGGTAACATCATTTCACCAAACCCTAATACGATTGCTGCATCCGAAGCGTTCGGAATCGACCTTACAGCGTTGATGGTGAAAAACTTAATTCCTGCCTTTGTCGCATTATTCGTGGCGATTATTCTCGCTGGACTCCTTGCTAAAAAAGGCGGCGCACATGAATTTGACGGTATTGACGAATCTGGAACAAGCGGCGTGTCTCTCTCCTTCTTGAAAGCCATGCTTGGACCAATCGTTGTAATCGCCCTTCTTGCACTTCGCTCAATTGCTGGAATTAGCGTGGATCCATTAATCGCACTTCCTCTTGGTGGTTTAGTGACGATTGTTGTAACAGGCCATGCGAAAAACACTGTTGAATTCACTGAATTTGGTCTTAGCAAAGTGATCGGTGTATCGATTCTTTTAATCGGTACTGGTACCATCGCTGGAATTATCAAAGCTTCTGCACTGCAAGTCGATATGATTGCTCTTCTTGAAGCGATGAACATGCCAGCCTTCGTCTTAGCTCCACTTTCTGGTATTTTAATGGGGGCTGCGACAGCTTCAACAACTGCCGGTTCAACCATTGCATCTCAAACCTTCTCTGGTCCATTGACAGCAGCAGGTGTTCCAGCCGTGTCTGCAGCAGCGATGATTCACGCAGGGGCAACGGTGCTCGACTCACTTCCACATGGTTCATTCTTCCATGCGACAGGCGGTTCTGTCTTCATGGCGATTGAAGATCGTATGAAATTAATCCCATATGAAGCCATCGTTGGTTTATCTAGCACGATTGTCGCAACTATCCTTTACTTAATCGGCTTCTAAAAAGAGAATAGACTCAGTTTAAATGATTTCGGAGAATTCACGGATTCTATAGTAGCAGTAACGTGAATACGTATTAAAACGAATAAGAGG
This sequence comes from uncultured Carnobacterium sp., assembly GCA_937923125.1. Classification (GTDB taxonomy): domain Bacteria; phylum Bacillota; class Bacilli; order Lactobacillales; family Aerococcaceae; genus Granulicatella. The sequence continues at coordinate 6,858 of CALALK010000016.1, read as the reverse complement.
GCGTAGGATTTATAATCCGTACGCCCTCTTTGAGGCTTTAAAGGTGAGAGACTTTGGCTCGAACCGGTACAACGTTACAGCTACTATGAAGAAATCCGTGAGGATTCGTAGAAATCATTTATGCCGGCTACTCTTCTTTTTTGATTCGTGCAATAAAAAAAGAGTCGCTAGGACTCTTTTTGTTAAAATCCTGGATGTTCTTTGAGGAATGCTTCTTCTTCAGGGGTAGAAGTTCTTCCAAGTACATGATTGCGATGCGGATAGCGTCCGAATCGTTCAATGATTTCACGGTGCATGAGTTCGTACTTCTTACGGCGCTCAAGCCCTGGTTCGTCAAACCATTTTGCCGCCCAATCATGCACGGCTAATGACTCTGAATGCATAAACGGCATCACGACAAAGCTACGTTCTTGAACAGTGAACTCGTCCCAATCGGACAGCGTTTCTTTGGCAAGTTCTACTGCTAATGCATCTGAAGCAAACGCCTTAACATCATCCCTAAACATATTTCTAGAAAATTGATCTAGCACGATAATTTCTGCCAGGCGCCCTTTTGCACTACGACGCCACTCGGTAGTTTCCCCTGCAACAATCGCTTCGTAAGTTTCTAGAAAACGCGTGCGAATTTCATTATCGAATTCCTCTGATTTCTTAAACCAATCGGCAGGCTCACATTCCACAAACCAGAAATCTAGAACCTCTTGAGGAGTTACCATCATTATTCTACCGCTGCTTTCTTTGTCTTTTCGTCGAGTTGGTCATTCATACGGCCGTATTTATACCCTTGAAGATCCACTGTTACAAATAAGAACCCCAAGTCTTGCATCATCTCGTTGATTTCTTCATGATTTTTCACGAGTTTTTCGATTTGGTCTGCGCCGACTTCGATACGCGCCAAGTCCTGATGCACGCGTACACGTACTGGTTCGAAACCACGCTTCGTAAAGTATTCTTCTGCCTTGAAGACTGCTTCTACTTTTTCAGGAGTGATGCGTGTTCCGTATGGGAAACGAGATGCTAAGCTGCATGAAGGAGTTTTGTTCCAGTTAGTAACACCTGCACGTTTAGCTAATTCACGAATTTCTGATTTATATAATCCCGCTTCTTGTAAAAGACTACGCACACCTTCTTCGTTACGAGCCTTCACACCTGGGCGATAATCATTGATGTCATCCATAATCAACCCATCTGAAAGCACGGTAAATCCTTCGCCCTCCACATTCTTTTTAATGGTTTGGTAGAGCATTTTCTTACTATAGTACCAGCTGTTGGGTGTGTTTGAGGCGATATGTGGATCAGAGAGTTCTTCCATTTCAAGCCCTATCACACGCGCGCCCATTTCCGTTCCAAGGTCAATCGCTTCACTAAATTCACGGTCTGAGAACAATTCAGAATTCACTACTGCTGCGATGACATTATCACGGCCAAGCGTATCCACGGCGATTTTTAATAGGTAACTACTATCAATCCCGCCAGAATATGGGACAACAATTCTTCCCACTTCCTTCAGCAATTCGCGTAATCGTGCTTCTTTTTCATCCATTCTCGATTCCTTCTTTCTTTATTAAAAGCTTTCGCGTCCTGTAAATTCTTCTAAATAAGCTTTATCTAATACCACTAGTTTTTGGTTGTGGATTTTAACAACGCCTTCTTCTTTAAGGTCATGAATAATGCGGTTAACACTATTACGAGTAGAGATTCCACAAAATCCTGCGATATCCTCATTCGTAACGTTGAAATCAATCAAGATGCCGTCTTCTGCTTCTACCCCAAATTGATTCATTAATTTATATAGGAAGGAACACACTGCTCCTTTTTTCCCATTCATCGTCATATATTGCAACGACTCGATGGTTTCAGATAATTTATTACGGTAATATTCACGCACGTAATCTTGCAACTTTTGGTCGTTTTTCACGTATTCCCAAAACTTAATACGAGGGATACGGTAGAACGTTGCTTCGTCGCTTTCGATACGGACATTAAACGGTGCTGAGGTATAGTTAGATACTTCGTCACGTACCAATGAAACAATATCAACGGGAGTCACATAATCTAAATTAAACTCACGGCCATCATTCATAATGATACTTGTCTTTACAACCCCATCGATTAACACATACGTATATGCTTGTTCCAAACCACGGTAAGCCAAGTACATATGTTTTTTCTTCTTTATAATAGGGGTATTTTCTTTTTCTAAAAAATTGATTAAATATTCTTCGTTGTTCAAATTGAACACTCCTCTAATGCAAATTCCTATACACACTATTATCATCTTATCACAGAAATTAACGTTAACAAATGTTACTAACCTTTGGGACTTCCAAGCGCACTATTTTACGTATACTTATAATCGTATTAAAAATTTAAGGAGATGTTATCATGGTTGAAATTAAACTACCTTATGACAAAAAATCTATTATTGCTGTAATTCCTGACAAAAACTTTGCTGGATTACTTGAATCTAAAGCTGAAAACTACCACAACCCACTTTCTGAACAAGAAACAGTGGAAAAATCAATGGACAATCCAATTGGTAGCCAAACTTTAGAAGAATTAGCAAAAGGTAAAAAAGATATCGTGTTAATCAGTTCTGACCATACACGTCCAGTTCCTTCACATATCATCACACCAATCATTTTACGTCGTATCCGTAGCGTAAACCCAGACGCTCGTATCCGTATTTTAGTTGCGACTGGTTTCCACCGTCCTTCAACTCGCGAAGAGTTAATTAACAAATACGGTCAAGAAATCGTGGACAACGAAGAAATCGTAATGCACATTTCTACAAACGACGAAGACATGGTTAAAATCGGTCAATTACCTTCAGGTGGTGACTGCATCATCAACCGTATCGCTGCTGAAGCAGACTTATTAATCGCTGAAGGATTTATCGAAAGCCACTTCTTCGCTGGATTCTCTGGTGGACGTAAATCAGTTCTTCCTGGGGTTGCTTCATATAAAACAATCATGGCAAACCACAGTGGTGACTTCATCGATTCAGAAAAATCACGTACTGGTAACTTAGACCACAACCCAATCCACGAAGACATGTTATATGCAGCACGTACTGCGAACTTAGCCTTCATCGTAAACGTTGTATTAGATGGTGAAAAACATATCATCGGTTCATTTGCCGGAGACATGGTTGAAGCCCATAAAGTAGGTTGCGAATTCGTTCGTGAATTAGCTCATGTAACTAAAATCCCTTGCGATATCGCCGTTTCAACAAATGGTGGTTTCCCATTAGACCAAAACATCTACCAAGCTGTTAAAGGTATGACTGCTGCTGAAGCTACAAACAAAGAAGGCGGCGTAATCATCATGGTTGCTGGATGTCAAGATGGTCACGGTGGTGAAGGTTTCTACCGTAACTTAGCAGATGTTAAAGACCCTAAAGATTTCTTAGACCAAGCAATTAACACTCCAAGACTTGAAACAGTTCCAGACCAATGGACTTCTCAAATCTTAGCGCGTATCCTAGTGCATCACCATGTAATCTTCGTTTCTGATTTAGTAGAAGAATCATTAATTACAAATATGCATATGGAATTAGCGAAAACATTTGACGAAGCTCTTGCACGTGCCTTCGAACTTCAAGGAGCAGACGCAAAAGTAACAGTTATCCGCGATGGATTATCTGTTATCGTTGAAGATAAATAATATGAAACAAGAAGAAATCCTACAACAAGTTAAAGATGGACGCCTCTCAATCGAAGAAGCGTCCACCCTTCTGAAAGGGATTGAAGACATTGGTTACGCGGCCATTGATCTTTCTCGCCAAAAGCGCAATGGATTTCCAGAAATCATCTATGGTGAAGGAAAAAATATTGAGCAATTAATTGGCATCATCACGGCAATGAATGAGCATAAAACAGCTATTCTTGCAACACGCGTCAACGCTGAAAAAGGTGAAGCTCTCTCCCTTGCTTTCCCTGAAGGCGTCTATGAACCTCTCGGACGTACCTTCGTCCTTAACCCAATCGCACCATCACACGAACACTACATCGCAGTCGTTACAGCTGGTACAAGCGACATTCCTGTTGCCGAAGAAGCGGCTGTCACTGCTGAAACATTCGGAAATCACGTCAAACGTATTTACGACGTTGGAGTTGCGGGTATTCACCGCCTCTTCAATCGTCTCGAAGACATCCAAGGCGCTAGCGTCGTGATTGTCATCGCCGGTATGGAAGGTGCTCTTGTCAGTGTCGTTGGCGGGTTAGTAGACGTTCCTGTGATTGCCGTTCCAACCAGCATCGGATATGGAACGAATCTTCAAGGCGTGACGACTTTACTCAGCATGCTGACTTCTTGCGCAAGCGGTGTTACTGTCGTCAATATCGACAACGGCTTTGGCGCAGCGTACTCTGCTAGCATGATTAACAACATTCGAGGAGGACTCGCATGAGCACATTATTTTTAGAACCATTTTCTGGGCTGAGCGGTGATATGCTAAATGCCCTTCTACTCGATTTAGGAGCCGACCGCAAGCATCTTGAAGAAACCCTTAAGACTATTTCGCTCGACGGCTATCATCTTCATGTAGACCGTATCGCGAAAAGCAGTATTTGGGGAACAGACTTCGATGTGCATATGGAACACGGTGAAAAAGACCATGGTATCACTGGTGACTTTGATCATCACCATCACGAACATGACCATGACCATGACCACCATGAGCACGAACATACACATGAACATGCTCATTCACATACGCACGAAGAACACACACATTCGCATGAACACACGCATGAACATTCACACTCACATGATCATCATCATGAGCATGAACATACTCACGACGGTCATTCTCATGAACATACACATAGTCATCATCACCATCACGGAGAAGTTCGTGGGTTGAAAGAAATCGAAACGATTATTCTTTCAAGTGGCACAAGTGACTTTGTAAAAGAAAAAAGTTTGGAAGTATTCCGTGACATCGCACAAGCGGAAGCGAACGTACACCAAATGCCAGTGGAAGAAATTCATTTCCACGAGGTTGGCGCAACAGACTCTATCATCGACATCATGAGCTTCTTCATTTTGTGGGAAACACTCGACATCGATGCGGTATACAGCACTGCTGTCACTGAAGGTAGCGGTACGATTACCGTTGCACATGGAGTTATGCCTGTACCGGTTCCTGCCGTAATGCAATTAAGACTCGGAACAAGCATTCCATTCTCACAAGACTTTGATATTCATACAGAGCTTGTGACACCAACCGGCCTTGCTTTGTTTAAGGCTATTCATCCAGTATTTGCACAACCTTCAAACCTAACCTCTACTAAAGTGGGTTACGGTTTTGGAAAACGTGACACTGGTAAATTCAATGCGTTACGCGGAACACTCTTAGAGAAAACGACTCATTCTCATCAAGTCGTGACTTCCAATAACGATGAAATCATTCAAATCGATACAACTATCGATGACCAAAGCGGTGAAGAGCTTGGCTACATCATGAGCCTTTTATTAGAAGAAGGCGCGCTTGATGTCCATTACACTCCCGTTTACACAAAGAAAAACCGTCCGGCAACACATCTCACACTTCTCATTCAAGAAGGAGACCTCGAACGGTTTACAACGATTTTATTCGAACAAACTGCTACCATCGGCTTTCGTTATCAAAACGTTCAACGTAAAGTCATGATGCGCACTTTCGAAACTAGGCAAACGAGCCTTGGAGCTGTGAAAGTAAAGAAAAACCAATATGGAACTTTTACAAAATCAACATTAGAATATGAAGACTGCGCCAGAATTGCCAAGGAAACAGGATTATCGATTCAAGCCGTCTATCAACAATTAACAAAAGAATTACATTAAGGAGAATCAACCAATGGATCAAACATTTATGCATTTATTATTATCAGAATTTATGGGAACAGCCCTCATGATTATCTTCGGGGTCGGCGTACACTGTGATGACGTCTTGAAGAAAACAAAATACGCTGGAACAGGTCACTTATTCGCCATCACAACATGGGCATTCGGTATCACTGTTACTTTATTCATCTTCGGTGGTGTAAGTATCAACCCTGCTATGGCGCTTGCTAAAGTAGTTTTAGGAGTACTTCCTGCAGAACAATTCATCCCTGTTGCAATCGCTGAATTCTTAGGAGCATTCGCTGGTGCGGTAATCGTATGGTTCATGTACGCAGACCACTTCACAGCTTCTGAAGGCCAAGTAGACGGAATCGCAATCCGTAACATCTTCTCTACAAACCCTAACTTACGTAACTTACCACGTAACTACTTCGTCGAAGCATTCGCAACTTTCATTTTCTTAACAGCTATCTTAGCAACTGAAAATGTAAACAAAGAATTATTACCAATCGTGGTTGGATTAATCGTATGGGCTGTCGGTATGGGTCTTGGAGGTACAACTGGATTCGCAATGAACCAAGCTCGTGACTTAGGACCTCGTCTTGCTTATCAATTATTACCAATCAAAAACAAAGTGAATAACGACTGGCAATATGGATTATTAGTACCTGGTACTGCTCCATTCATCGGCGCTGTATGTGCTGCATTCTTCGTTCGTTACTACTTAGGTTACTTTATCTAAAATTACTTTCAATAAAACAGAAAAGGTACAAGAGAAATTCTCTTGTACCTTTTTCTTTTAATCCTTTGAAACAAGATACAGCCGACTATTTCTAGTCAGCTGTGTCTTGTTTACTTGCATCTATAATTTTCTTACGGTAATCCTTGTTCCGTCTCAATGTGAAATAGTCTGGAACGGGATCTTGGCCACCTCTTATAAATGGATGGCATCTGCAAATGCGTCCGCATCCCATCAACATGCCTTTTAGCGCGCCATGCTTTTCAACTGCCTGAATCATATAGCTCGAG
>CALALK010000015.1 GCA_937923125.1 uncultured Carnobacterium sp. | reverse complement strand
TGTCCTTTTTGGGCAAAGGATTTTTTATTGTGTTCGACAGGATGGAGGAATGTGTCAAATAATTTTTCAAGCAACACAAATAAACATAGAACAATCGGAGGAAAAACAATATGAAAATAAAACACTTATTATTAACAGCCGTTGCAGCATTCACATTAGCAGCGTGCGGAAACCAAAGTTCACAACAATCGAGCGAGGCTCCTAAAACAACAGAAGCGCCAGCAGTAAACGTTAAAGTAGCCGTAGTAGGTAGCGCAGCACACGAAATCTGGGATTACGTAGCTGAAAAAGCGAAAAAAGAAAACATCAATATCGAAGTTGTAGAAATGAACGACTACGTATTACCAAATACAGCTCTTGAAGAAGGTTCTGTACAAATGAACGCGTTCCAACACCGTGCATATTTAGCACAATGGAACAAAGATAAAGGAACTGATTTAAAAGAAATCGGTACAACATTTATCACGCCATTATATTATTTCTCAACAAAATATAAATCATTAAAAGATTTACCAGAGAAAGCAAAAGTATTAGTTCCTAAAGAAGTAGCTATCCAAGGTCGTGCATTAGTAGCATTGCAAACAGAAGGCTTAATCACATTAAAAGAAGGCGTTGGAACAAAAGCTTCATTAGCGGACATCACAAGCAACCCTCGTAACTTAGAAATCATCGAAGCAGAATCAGCACAAGCACCACGTTTATTACAAGACGTTGATGCAGCTTCAATTAATGGTTCTATGGCACAAGATGCTGGTTTGAAAATCGAAGACAACATCTTCTCAGATGCAAACCACTTAGATACAATTCCTAAAGATCGTTACAACATCATCGTTGTTAAAGCAGCAGATGCTGACAACCCAACATACAAAAAAATCGTTGAATTATATCAATCAGACGATGTAGCGAAGAAAATGGATGAAATCGCACCAGGACAATACTTCCCAGTGTGGAATTCAGATAAATAATCACTGTAGACGTCAGAGTACAATGGTGCTCTGGCGTTTTTGTTTGGAATAGGAGCAGATTCTGATTGCGTGTAGTATAATGAAAGTGAAAGTTCGAACGTTGGAGGAAGAATGATGAAGACATGGATAAAACTAGCGTTGCTGTCGGTAGTAGCTGTTATGCTTGCAGCATGCGGAAAAAAGGAAAAAATCCCTCTACCATATGCGTTTCAGTCAGATAGGATTTGGATGGATGTGCATCACGGAGAGAGAGGAGAGTTAGATCCACATAACACGGTGACGGCGGTCTATCATTTTGATGGAAAAGGAAACGTGCTTGCCTATACAGGATTGGATTTGGACCTCGGGGATTTAGGAGGGAAGAATGAAAAACAAATTTTAGAACTAGCCCAAAAACAATTTGAACGAAATTTCTATCGCCATAAACAACAACTTCGAGAAAAATTAGAAGTCCAATTAGAGGCGCTGAGAAAGGAAGGTATTAAAGTATCGTGGGAGGGAAATTCTAAGGAAGTCCGAGAAAAATTGAAAAAGATAGATGAAAAAATTAAAGATTTACGAGAACAATTCAATGCTGTAGATTTCGCAGAATACGAAAGCCCAAAGCCTTCGCCAGTCAGCTACTCCTTTGGGAAATACGACGAAGACAAGTATAACAAAAATAAAACACAGTTGATTGTAAGTTTTGAGGTGCAAGAACTTGCTAAAGAGTCGATGGAGTATCTGAATGTAAGAGTTCAAAAAAATTTGAGAGAAGGATTCTTTGCTTCAAATGCAGGAGAAGTCAAAGGTTCTTATTATGTAGGGCTCTCAGAAGCAGGGCTAGAAGAGGATGAACCTGGGGATTATCATGACTTTATGACACCGGTGGAAAAAGGGCGTAAAGGAATCAAAATAATAGAAGAATAACTAAAAGAAAAAGGAGTGGCGAACGCCACTTCTTTTTTTGGTCTAATTAAAACCCCCGGATTGTCCGGGGGTCCAAAAAGCTTTAGCGGAGTGATAATGAAAAAACAAGCCTCCTTAGTTATAATTCGTATGTGGTCTGCAAACTACATCGAAAGAACTAAGGAGGTTTTGTCATGGGATATACCGATGACTTACACAGTTTATCACATACGAAATGGAACTGTAAGTATCATATCGTTTTCGCACCAAAATATAGAAGAAAGGCATTCTATGAGTCAAGGAGGCTTGATGTCGGCAGAATGTTACGGCAGTTATGCGAATGGAAACATGTAAATATAATCGAAGCAGAAGTCTGCGTGGATCATGTGCACATGTTAGTAGAAATACCACCCAAAATGAGTGTTTCTGGTTTTGTAGGATATTTAAAAGGGAAAAGCAGCCAAATGATATTTGAAAGATGGGCGAATGCAAGATTTAAGTATCGAAATAGATCATTTTGGTGTAGAGGGTTTTATGTAGATTCGGTTGGAAAGAATTCGAAAGCCATTGGAGAGTATATACGGAATCAACTAAAAGAAGATCATATAGCGGAACAATTGGAATTAGAATTGGAAGATCCGTTTACAGGAAAACGTAAATAGGTGCTCGTCGCAGGCCACACGAGCGCCTTGAGGCGTCGCTCTGAGATCAGGGCTATGCCCGAAACTGAAAAACCACCGGCTTAGCCGGTGGATATTTATTGCTACTAATATTCGTGTTTAGAAACAGAATCGCTCGTATAAAAATTTTGGAATAAAATAAAGTTAAATAAAACGAACGAAAATAAATATAAAGAACTAAAATGTACGTATTTTTATTGTAAAACAAAAATAGTTCTAGTATACTTAAGTCGTCAAATAAACCAATAAAAAGGAGTTATCATTTCAATGGATAAGTTTTTTAAACTGAAAGAGAACGGCACGAACGTTTCAACGGAGTTTTTGGCTGGGTTAACGACATTCTTCGCGATGTCATACATCATTTTTGTCAATCCGAACATTCTTAGTAAAACAGGGATGCCATTCCAAGCAGTCTTCTTATCAACGATTATCGCAACAGTTGTCAGCACATTAGTGATGGGTCTTTTCGCAAACGTTCCTTACGCATTAGCACCAGGGATGGGGTTAAACGCGTTCTTTACATTTACAGTTGTATTCGGCCTTGGATTCACTTGGCAAGAAGCGTTAGCAATGGTATTTATTTGTGGTTTATTCAACATTTTCATTACTGTAACAAAAGTTCGTAAGATGATTATTAAAGCCATTCCGGTCAGTATGCAACATGCCATCGGGGGCGGGATTGGGATTTTCATCGCTTATATCGGTTTAAAAAATGCCAACCTATTAGAATTCCTTTCTGATTCAAATACAATCACTCAAGTAAACGGTGCTGCGTATAATGTCGCTACAGAAGCGTACAAAGGTGGCGTGTTCAGCGTGAATTCAAATGGGGGAATCGTTCCATCTCTTGTCAACTTCACGTCTCCAGGTGCACTCCTTGCAGTGATTGGTTTAGTGATTACTGTAGTCTTATTATTGAAAAAAGTTCGTGGGGCTATCTTGCTTGGAATTATTTTAACAACACTTTTAGCGATTCCAATGGGCGTTGTCGATTTATCAAAAGTAAGCTTTGAAAGCAACTCTCTTGGAGCAGCGTTCAATGACTTAGGCACCACATTCATGGCAGCCTTTGGTTCAGAAGGAATCGTGAAACTCTTCTCTGACCCAGCGCGCGTACCGTTAGTATTAATGACGATTTTCGCATTCAGCTTATCGGATACATTTGACACACTTGGAACCTTCATCGGTACAGGTCGTAAAACAGGTATCTTCTCTGAAGAAGACGAACGTCAACTTGAAAACGGATCTGGTTTCTCTTCTAAGATGGACAAAGCCTTATTCGCAGATGCGATTGGGACTTCAATCGGGGCAATTTTCGGTACTTCGAACACTACAACCTATGTGGAAAGTGCAGCCGGAATCGGTGCGGGTGGACGTACTGGTTTAACAGCAGTCGTTACAGCAGGGCTCTTCCTATTATCAACATTATTAGCACCATTCGTGGGAATCGTTCCTGCAGAAGCGACAGCACCGGCGTTAATTATCGTTGGGGTGATGATGCTTTCTTCATTCGCTGATGTGAAATGGGACGAATTGGACGAAGCGATTCCAGCGTTCTTTGCCGGCATCTTCATGGCACTTTGCTACAGTATTTCTTACGGAATCGCAGCAGGATTCATCT
>CALALK010000014.1 GCA_937923125.1 uncultured Carnobacterium sp. | reverse complement strand
TACTGGAAAATCCACGCTATTAAAAATGTTAGCTGGCATCGAAGAACCTTCTCTTGGCGCTGTGTCAAAGAAGAAAGACCTCTCGATTGGCTACTTAGACCAATACGCTGCCATCCAGTCTTCCCGCACCGTTTGGGAAGAAATGGTGCATCTCTTCGAAGATGTGGAAACCTTGAAGAAACAAGCGCAAAAAGCAGCTGAACAACTCGGTGACCCAGACCTTCTAAGTGACCCTGTGGCGTACGAACTCGCCTTAAAACGATACGACCAGCTTCAAGAAGAATTGAACCAGAAGAACGCGTATGGTTACGAGTCTGAGATTCGTACCGTACTTCACGGCTTCCGCTTCTATCCAGAAGACTACGACCAACCGATTCAAGCACTCTCTGGAGGCCAACGCACTCGTTTGGCACTAGCTCGTATTTTATTAGAAAAACACGACTTACTCATCTTAGACGAACCGACCAACCACTTGGATATCGAGACATTGACGTGGCTTGAAGACTACTTACGCTCTTCAAGTAGCGCGCTTGTCATCGTATCCCACGACCAATACTTCTTGGACCGTGTGTGTAACGAAGTCTATGAAATCAGTCATAAGGCCTGCGAATATTACAAAGGGAACTACTCGCACTACTTAGAAGAACGCGAGCAACGCTATTTACTCAAACAAAAAGCCTACGAGAAGCAGCAACAAGAGATTCACGACTTGGAAGAATTCATCGCGAAAAACTTGGTGCGCGCCTCAACTACAAAACGCGCGCAATCACGTCGTAAGAAACTTGAGAAAATGGAACGCTTAGAAAAACCAAAAGGCGATCAGCGCTCTGCTCGATTTGAATTCACCGTGGAACGCGAATCTGGAAACCAAGTGCTACAAGTCACCGATGCGTATATCGGCTACGACCACGAAGCCTTGAGCGGTCCGATTTCCTTCCAGCTTCGTAAGCGTGAAGCCATCGCGATTGTGGGGCCTAACGGTATTGGAAAATCTACTCTCTTGAAGTCGATTACGGGTGAATTACCTTTAATCGAAGGGTCGATTGAGTTAGGCGCTGGCGTTCAAGTCGGTTACTATGACCAAAACTTGACCGGCCTCTCTTCGAATCAAACGGTTCTAGAAGAACTATGGTCTCGTCACTCTACCATGCCTGAAAAAGACGTTCGTTCGATTCTTGGCAGTTTCCTTTTCTCAGGAAACGACGTAGAGAAAACAACCGCTCAACTCAGCGGGGGTGAAAAGGCCCGTTTGGCGCTTTGCAAACTGTCTCTTGAACATGATAATTTCCTACTGCTCGACGAACCAACGAACCACTTGGACATCGACAGTAAAGAAGTCCTCGAGGATGCCCTTATCGACTACGACGGCACGATTTGTTTCGTTTCGCATGACCGTTTCTTCATCAACAAGGTCGCAACGGCTATTCTTGAAATCGAAGAAACTGGCAGCACGCTGTATTTAGGCGACTACGACTACTATCTCGAGAAAAAACAAGAGAAAGAAGAACTCGCCGCATTGCAAGAGGCCAAGGATGCCCCACTAGCGACGGCCCAGCCGATGACAGAAGCTAAAGCCAGCTACCATGCCTCTAAAGAAGAGCAACGTCAAATCCGTACGCTCACACGACGCATTGAGCAACTAGAAACGGAGATGCACGATATCGAAACGGCACTCGAACAAGTGCATGAGGCGATGACGCTGGAAGAAAACTATTCTGACCCAGATAAATCCGCTGCCCTCTCAACCGAAGAAGGCGCCCTTCTCGAGCGCCAAGAAACCCTTCTTGCCGAATGGGAAGAAGCATCTCTAGCGCTAGAAGAATTCAATCAATAATCTTTTGAAATTATCATATATGATAATTTTATACTTTCAGCAAATCAAAGAAGCGTAGACCCTTTTTATAGAGTCTACGCTTCTTTTTAGTTTTTAGATTAATGTTGCCACTGACTTTGATAGAGATTGTAGTAAAATCCACGTTGCTCCATCAAGCTGGCATGATTTCCTTTTTCAATGACATGTCCGTCTTTTAAGACGAGAATCACATCCGCCGTACGAATCGTCGATAAGCGGTGTGCCACGATAAAGCTCGTGCGTCCTTCCATCAGATGTTGAAAGGCTTCTTGAATCTTCAACTCGGTACGCGTATCGATGGAAGACGTTGCCTCATCGAGAATCAGCATATTTGGTTGTCCCATCATCACACGCGCGATGCAGAGCAATTGTTTTTGCCCTTGCGAGAAGTCCCCACCGTCATCTGAAATCACCGTATCATATCCTTGTGGCAGACGGCTCACGAATCCATGAATATGGCAGAGTTTGGCGATGCGAATCATCTCTTCTTCGCTAATCGTTGGATTTCCCATCGTGATATTTTCACGGACGGTTCCCGTTTGAAGCCACGTTTCTTGAAGCACCATTCCAAATCCATTTCGTAGGCTTTGACGAGTGATGTCTTCAATCGAAAGTCCGTCGATGGCTAATTTTCCACTATTAATATCGTAGAAACGCATCAATAAGTTAATCAATGTCGTCTTCCCACTTCCGGTTGGACCGACAATCGCCACACGTTGCCCTGGTTTGACATCGAGCGAGAAGTCTTCAATGAGCGGTTGGTCTTTCACATAAGAGAAGTCCACATGGCTAAATTCCACTGCCCCGTCGAAACTTTCAGGAGACGCAGCATTTTTGCGCTCTGGACGTTCAGAAGGTTGTTCCAACAGTTCAAACACGCGGTTGGCACAGGCAATCGCATTTTGCAACTCGGTAATGACTCCTGAGATTTCATTGAATGGTTTCGTATATTGGTTTGCGTAACTTAAGAAGGACGACAGTTGCCCCACCGTCACGCCACCACTCATCACGAAGAACGCCCCGAACACGCCCACACTCGTATAGACGATACTATTGACAAAGCGCGTTGCCGGATTCGTGATGCTCGAGAAGAAAATAGCCTTGAGCGATACATCCGTTAACTTCTTATTAATGACCGAGAAGTCTTCGATGACTTTCTCTTGTTGCTGAAAGGCCGTCACCACTCGTGTTCCCTCAATCATCTCATTCATATAGGCTGTTTGGTCGCCACGAATTTCCGATTGTTGTTTAAAGAAATGATAGGATTTCTTCGCGACAAAGCTGGCCATCACGAAAGATACTGGCGTCACCACCACTACGACAAGCGTCAATGTCATATTCACGCTCAGCATAAAGACTAAGGTTCCTAGAATCGTCATCACACCGGTGAATAACTGTGTGAATCCCATCAATAATCCATCCGCAAATTGATCCGCGTCCGCAATGATACGGCTCTCGATTTCTCCGGCTGGATGAATATCTAAATAACTGAGTGGCAATGTCTCGATTTTTTCAAGCGCATCTCTACGAAGGTCACGAACCACCGAGTACGTCATCTTGTTATTGCTGAGGTTCATAAACCATTGCGCGATGGCAGCCATTGCTGTAAAGAGTCCAATCTGCCAAAGGATGGCAAATAGTCCTTCATAGAATACTTGGCCCGTGTCCACCATTTGGTCCACAGCTTCCCCGACTAATTTTGGAATCATTAACGTTCCGAATACATTCACACTCGCCAAAAGGATGGACGCTACGAAGTAGATAC
>CALALK010000013.1 GCA_937923125.1 uncultured Carnobacterium sp. | reverse complement strand
CTCGAAGGGCAATCGAAGCTGGTAATACAATAACGGCTGATACTAGAAGGGACCCTGCGATTGGCATCATCACTGCAATCACAACCCCTGTAATTATCGTAAAGAGGTTCGTCATCAAGCGAACGGGTAATCCAGCCGTCATCGCTGTATCTTCATCAAACGACAATACATATAGTGGTTTACGGAAAATCACGTATAACCCAACTACGACAACTGCTAGTAGAATCATAATCCACATTTGTTTATTTGTAATCGTCACGATAGAACCGAATAAGAACTGGTCCACACTGAGTGTCGAGCGACCTTTTTGCATATTCATTAGGATGAGGGCAATCGCCATTCCTCCCGACATTAGAATCGCAACGGTAATTTCAGAATATCCTCTAAAGTATTTTCCAATCGCTTCAATAAAAATCGCTGCGATAATCACCACAATCAGTGTTGTGAGAGTTGGATTCATCCCTAAAAGAAATCCTAGCGCCACCCCAACAAGGGACACGTGCGACAAGGTGTCGGCCATCAGCGACTGTCTTCTAAGAATTAAGAACAATCCAAGAATTGGCGTGATAAAAGCCATCGCTATTCCTGAGATGAATGCTCTTTGCATGAAACCATAGAAAAACATCTCCATGGAGAATCCTCCTTTCGTTGCAGATGGATATGTTTATCCACGTATTGTTCAAGCGCTTCTTCCTCATGAGTGACCATTAAAATGGCTTTCCCGTGATGAGCGCAAGCATGGTGTAATAGATGATAGAATCGTTCTCTAGAAGCCTTATCCATACCAGCAGTTGGTTCATCGAGGACGAATAAATCAGGGTCTGTCGCAAAAATTCTTGCTAAACAGATTCGTTGTTTTTGCCCTCCTGATAAATCTCCGATACGTTTATTGCGTTGATCCCACATCCCTACGGATTTGAGAGAGCGTTCGATATGTTCATGATCTTCTGCATTTAATTTTTTGAACCAGCGACCTTGTTGGTAACGACCGGACGCCACAAGTTCATACACATTTGATGGGAACCCTACATTAAAAGAAGAAATCTGTTGCGGAGCGTATCCAATCGATAACTTCTCGCCATTGCTATTTTTCTTTGCAATAGTGGCTTTCCCACTCTTTGGTGTTAAGAGTCCTAAAATATTTTTTACTAAAGTAGACTTAGCTGCTCCGTTTTCCCCTGTCAAAATCACAAACTGACCTGGTTCCACCGTAAAGCTAATATCTTCAAGTACTGTCTCTTGTTCATATGAGAAAGAAAGATGTTCTACTGAAATATAACTCATGCCTTTCTCCTTTCTAAATCGTAGTGATTCTTTTTTATACAATGGATAGAATAGCATATTGAATGCACTCCGTCAATGTTTCGGGCTTTGTAAGCAACTATTTAGCTTCTATTAAATAAGTGGCGTATACTATTCTCTGTTCAATAAAAAGGAGGAAGACATATGTCTATCATTATTACTATTTTAACAGCTCTCGTTGCACTGGAATTCGTATATATTTTTTACTTGGAAACACTCCAAACGACTTCAGAAGCTACAAGCCGCGTCTTCAATATGAGTGTTGAAACATTGAAGAACGCCAATATTACGACGCTCTTTAAAAACCAAGGTGTCTATAACTTGATGATTGCCGTAGGATTAGTCTTTGGATTAATCGTTGGGTCTCGTGAATTGGTCGGATTTTTACTTTTCAATATCATCGTTGTAGCAGTATACGGTGGTCTTACAAGCCAAATCAGCATCATCTGGAAACAAGGCGGACTAGCGATTGTAACGTTCATTTTACTATTTTTTTTATAGTTTAAATAGCATCTCTAAGAATTATTGGGAAATTTTACCAATAATTCTTTTTTTATATTGCTTTTCAGATTTCGTAGTGATATCATTTAGATATCAAATAGACAAAGGAGTCTTTTTTATGAACGAAAAAATTTTAAAAACAAAATCTAACGGTTTTGCTGCGTTGTTTAGCATTTTACTTCTACTCATCCTTTCAGTTGTGGGCTTTATTTCCTCAATTGCGTTGATAAGAAATGAAGGCCTACAAGTAGTTTGTATTATCCTCAGCATTCTAGTATTTATCAGCAGTCTTATCCTTTTTGGAGGACTAAAAGTTGTTAAACCTCAAGAAGCGATTGTTTTGACGCTCTTTGGTGAATACACAGGAAGTATTAAAGAACCTGGCTTCTATTTTGTAAATCCATTTAGCGTGGCTGTAAACCCTGCTGCCAAAACAAAATTAGGCCAAAGTGGTGACGTCGACCGTCAAAGCACTCCTGTCACAATTAGCACTACAGGCGGTGTTGAAGCTAACTTAAATGCCTTAAATAAACAAATTTCTCTAAAAATTATGACGTTAAACAACTCTCGTCAAAAGATTAACGATTGCCTAGGGAACCCTGTTGAAATCGGAATCGCTGTTACTTGGAGAGTGGTCGATACGGCTAAAGCAGTCTTCAACGTAGATAACTACAAAGAATACTTATCTCTTCAATGTGATAGCGCGCTTCGTAATATTGTGCGTATTTATCCATATGATGTAGCTCCAAACGTTGATACAACTGGGGACGGTATTGCCGATGAAGGTAGCTTACGTGGTTCAAGTGAAGTCGTTGCAAAACGTATTCGCGATGAAATCCAAGCACGTGTTGAAAATGCAGGTCTTGAAATCATCGAAGCACGTATCACTTACCTTGCTTACGCTCCAGAAATCGCTGCAGTAATGCTTCAACGTCAACAAGCTTCAGCAATTATTGACGCTAGAATGATGATTGTAGACGGTGCTGTTGGAATGGTTGAAATGGCGTTAGAACGCTTAAACGAAGGGGGCCTCGTAGAACTAGATGAAGAACGTAAAGCTGCGATGGTCTCAAACTTACTAGTTGTTCTTTGCGGCAATCATGATGCTCAACCAATCGTTAATACAGGAAGCCTATACTAACGATGGCTGATTTAAAGAAAAAACAAATTCCATTACGACTGTCTTCTAAATTATATGCTGCTATCGCATCATGGGCAGAAGATGATTTTAGATCAGTCAATGGACAAATCGAATACTTATTAACGGAATGCGTGAAGCAACGCAAGAAAGATGGTAAATACGTCTCTGAAACCATTGACGAACCATTTGAAATCGACATTGAATAACAAAAAGGATGGACGAAATTCGTCCATCCTCTTTTTCTATTGATTCAAATTGGCAGCAGTCGTTGATTTCCTACATACAAAAAACTTTAAGCACTATGATTACGGAGAATCATGCGGATTTTATAATAGCAGTAATGGGGAATAGCATTAAATGCGAAAAAGCTGGAGTTAGGGATTTATTCCTTACTCCAGCTTTGAGGCTT
>CALALK010000012.1 GCA_937923125.1 uncultured Carnobacterium sp. | reverse complement strand
AAACGCCGTGAAGGCAAATCCCCATAGCCCCATTAAGAACCCAAGTGTTTTATTACTAATGTATTTATATTCCGCATTTTTAAATCGATCCCAATGGCGATACAAGAACATAAAGGCTACAAACACCCACAAGAAGCACATTGGCGATACGATGGCATTCAAGTTTGTCATCCATACGACGACTGTATCGATTTCCTTAAGCCCTAGAGCCGGCATGACAATCAATGCCCCTGTCAATACCCCTGTAAGAATGTATCCATTTCTTAAAGTCCCATTCTTTGTACGAGAACGAAGCCAGCGAGGAACATATTCTTCATCTGCACTACCAAGGAAGATTTGAAGCGGTGCATCAATCGATAAGGCTAATGTTGCTGTTTGCCCAATAAATTGCGTCAATGCATACACCGTTACAAGGCTATTTCCGATATTCCAATGATTTCCTAATACGGCAAATGCTTGATAGGCCCCATTTCGCATCAAGTCTTGTGGAATATTGTTGCTATCAAAAATCATCCCCATTGCAATAGAGCCAAAGACCGCACAAATTCCAACCATCACCGCCATCGCAATCATCCCTTTTGGAAATTCTTTGGCTGGATTCTTGAGTTTACGCACATACGGTGACATACACTCTGCCCCTCCGACCGAGAAGACAAGAAGCGCAATCGTTGTGAAGTATGAAAAATCAAACTTTGGAATATACGTTTCAATCTTATCCATATTCGCTGTTGCCAGTTGTAAATCAGGTTTAATGAGTGGAACCCCCACAGCTAATAGGATGAACAAAATAGACATCACAAACATCGCAGTCCCAGCAATCGTTCCTAAGAATTTCAACGCGCGAATTCCCTTTGTTGAAATATAGAGAACGACTAAGAAAAAGGCTAAGCAGACTGTTACCAGTAGCGGAATCGGCAGTTCATCGATAATTCCTGAGTGTCCTTGGAATACCCATCCGAGTGCAATAAGAATCGTCTGTGGTTTTTGCGCTAAATAAGGAATCTGAACCACCCAGAATGTCCATGCGGCAAAATACGCTAGTTTCTTGGTAGACGTATGTTTAATCCAATCACTGACTCCCCCTTCACTATCTTGGAACGTCGAACCGAGTTGCCCAATCATTAATGAATATGGGATAAAGTAAATCACTAAAATAATGAGCCACGATGTAATAACGACAATCCCTTGTTGGGCGAAATTGTTCACAACGTTCCCAAGTCCCCACACAAAGTTAAATGCAATGAGGGATATCATCAGCCAACTCAGTTGCTTTTCATTTTTTTCTTCCATTTTTTAACCTCCTAAACCGAATCGCTGATTAGTCACTCACTGAATAATGGTTGACCATCAAATTACTTGCACGAAGCAATACTTTGTCCAGTAATGCTGCTGTTTTTTCTTCAATATAATCACTGATTTGTTGGTTTTCTGCCTCAAAGTCTACCACTTCTCCTTTTTCAAGACGAGCGTCGACTTGGGCAATCATAGCTTCTCCACGAGACAAAGTATTCTTTTGATAACTTTCAATATCAGCAAGATGTTCCAAATAGTGCGCATCCGCAAGCCCTGCAATTAAACGGTTCATCCAATAGAACGAATCCGTTGAGACTTTCGCTGTCGTACCCGCAAAATACTCAGGAATGGTGTCCACGTGTGTAAAGAACGGTACAGCAGTCGCAAAAGGCATCGACCCATAAGAGACCCATTGAATCCCTGTTGTATCATGAGGACGATTTGGACGAAGTTGCAGAATCGCTGTCTGACTCGTACGGTTAATCCCTACCGTACGGAAACGACGATTACTCTTTCCATCGCCTAGATTTCCATAAGGGTCATAAGGTGTTAATTGGAAATGCGTACTCATCGCTGATTTCACATCTTCCACTGTAATCTTACGATACGGAACGCGTGCCCATGGAATCTCGAAACTCGTTGGAGATTGTTCCACTTCTGGGTTAAACATGCGTTGAATATCCCAAGCACGAGGCGTGTTATATAAGCGGTCTTTGTCGCGTTGTGAACCGAATGCATAACGTGGATTGAATGACTCTCCGTCAAAGTTTAAGTTCAAGTGATGACGAATCATAAAGTCTTTCAAATCAGGGTCGCACATAAAGTTTTCTTTGTCTTCAAAATCAAAGAAGTCGCTGCCGAGTTGATTTGGATTTACGACATATGCATCATCTGGCACACGGCGTGCCATCCAGTGATGTCCACCAATCGATTCTAACCACCAGATTTCATTCACATCGGAAATTGCAATCCCGTTTGATTCATACGTTCCAGCCGTTTCAAGGAAGTGTCCAAGACGCTCCACCCCTTCGCGTGCCGTTTTAATATAAGGCAATACCAATGTGAAGATATCTTCTTCTCCAATCCCTGTTTCCACCAGTGGGTCGGCTCCTAATACACGCGGGTTTGTTGAAATGGTTTCAGTCGCACTTAATGCTACATTATAGGCATTAATCCCCGCAGCTCCCCAAATTCCTTCGTTATTGATGGCATTTGGCATGGCCGTATAACGAACAGGATTGTCTGGTAAGTCTGTTTCAAAACCTGAAATCACTGCTTTATAATGACGTGGTTGATCCTCTGGACGTACGACAATGAATTTCTTTGGAGTAAACTCTCCATTGCATGAATCTTCTGTGCGCGCTACTAGCGTTGAACCATCGTAGCTGGCCTTCTTCCCAACAAGAATAGTTGTACATGAATCATGTTCTTGGTCAAATCTCATAAAAATTACCTCCATTAACTTTATTTCTACATCTAAATTATAGTCCTATTCGCGCTATTTCTCAAAGGTCTCAGCGCTATTTTTTCTCTGAATTTTCTTCCTAAGGATAGGTAAAAAAAAGAACCTAGCGCAAACTAGATTCTCCTGTATCTTCTATTATTGTTTTCGTTTTCGATAAACTTTTTCTGCGATGGTAATTACAACCGCAATGATCCATAAAACAAGCACCGTTGTGAGCGCGTATTGAATATTATAGTAGAGTGCAGCAATACAAAGAATCATCCCTACGGCCACTACATAACGAAAATTAAAGGGCGCTACACGGTGAATATACCAAAAAACGAAATCTTCACCAGGATTCTTTGTCACTTTATAATCTTCTATTAACGCTCTAAACTTCTCCTTAAACTTCTCAACCATCTGAATCCCTCCTATTTTTTATCCGGAATTACCCAAAATAGATAGTAAGTAATAAAAACTGTCAGCGCGCCAAGTCCAATTTTCACTGCCAAAATCGGAGCCAAGTAAATGGAAATGGCCATTAAAATATAGATATAAACAATAATTTTCTTTTTACGACTTCTTGCAATCGACTTCGTTTCACGGTAATCTGC
>CALALK010000011.1 GCA_937923125.1 uncultured Carnobacterium sp. | reverse complement strand
TTGCTAATTTCTCCATTTTTTTCTTTTAATTCTTGGAATCTCGTCCAAAAGTAGCGAATCGCTCCCAAATAAAAAACGAGTCACCACTTTCGGTAACTCGTTCATGTTTACGATATTGTTTTTAAATCCATTTCAAAGCACATTCCGTCCTCTGTTGCAAAGAAGCGATGTGAAATGCCTTCTCGTTTAAGTAGTTGGTGTACGCTGTAGAGTCCCACTCCATTTCCTCCACCGGTCGTTCCTTTAGAGGAAGGCAATAAGGAGAAGGCTGTCTCTATTTGCTCTTTCGTTAGAGGAATACATGGATTTTTAATCGATAACACTTCATCGGTTAATTCAATTTGAATGACTCCTTCTCTTGTTGAATGCTTAATCGCATTCATCAAAAGATTATTCCACACATTTCGAAATGCGATTGGATTTGCCTCAATCGTTAGAGGTTCTAATGCTGTTTGAATCTTTAGCCCCTTTTCTTGAGACAATAATTGAAACTCTTTATTCCACTCAGGTAGAACCTTTTCTAATGCAATAGGTTCTTTCGTCAAGGTTTCTTCTTGCAATTTAGAAAGCTCTAGAATCTCTTGGACCAAGTCAGACATTTGGTCCACTTTTCCTATGGATTCTGCTAAATAAGTATCACGGTCCTTATATTTACCGACATTAAGACTCATATTCTCTAATAAAATACGAAGACTCGCTAACGGCGTTTTAAGTTCGTGAGAAGCACTCCGTAGGAAATTCACCTTTGTTTTTTCAAGTTGAATCATCTTTTGGTTCTTCTCTTCTAGTTCATCAATCACGGACAATAAATGTTCGTATAACTCATTGATTTGCGTTTCCATTTGTCCAATTTCATCGGATCTTGGATTCACAAAACGCGCATCTCTATCCAATTCCATCATCTTCTGAGTGACTTTGGACATTTGCATCAGCGGTTTCGATAATTTTCTAGCATATATATACGAGAAAATCACTGCTGTAAAGATCGAAATGGCGAGCGATAATGGCAAATAACGGAATGTGACCTTCGTTGCCTGTTTCACCGATTCGGTTGTCGTAACAACCTGCAGTTGCATTTGTTTGCCATCTTTTGTAGTGACTTGTCTATCCTCGATAATCACCGAGTTCTGGTCACTATTCTCATCAATGGCCAATTCGCTTCCTAGCTGTAAGTTTTCCCCGTTCGATTCTTTTCTTAAGTAAGCTGTAATCCCTTCGTTTTTAGCATACAGTTGCAAGGCAGACGCAGCTTCTTGTTCATCGACTTTGGATAAACTCTCCACTAACACATCCGCTTTTTGACTCAATTCTTGCTGACGTTCCTGCAAATAAAAGTGCGGAAAAGCAAAATATAAAAACAGATGCGCAATAGCCACTAGCGTACCTAGAATGCTTAATGTATAAATAAAAATCTTAGGAAACAGTTTTAATTTTCTCATCTTAACTCCAACTTGTATCCGACATTTTTAACGGTCACGATACAATCCAACAATAGTTTTTTTCGCAATTGCTTGATATACACATCCACAACACGGTCAAATGGTGGATCTTCATGGGCTGCCCACACGTGATCCAATATTTGAGAGCGACTCAACACTTGACCTTGATGTTCTACGAGTAACTTCAAAACTGCAAGTTCCTTAGCCGTCACATCCACAATTTGTCCGTCCACTCTTGCTTCAAAACTTGTAAAGTTCACGCTCGTTGTATTGTAATTCCAAACATTCATTTCTCCGTAATAACGTTTCAATACGGCTTCAATCTGCTTATGCAAGACGACGAGGGAAAAAGGTTTTTGAATAAATCCATCGACGAGCAGCTCGAACGTTCTCACCTGTGTCTCTTCGTCATGAAGGGCCGTTAGCATTAGAATAGGAACTTTACTTGTTTTTCGTACCTCTTCTAGTACTTCAAAGCCATTTTTTCGAGGCATCATAATATCCAGTAAGATTAAATCAATCGACTCTTTTTCAAATACTTCAAGCGCCTCTACTCCATCTTCTGCTTCAAACACATGGAAGCCTTGCTCTGTTAAATATTCACGAACGCCTTCGCGAATCGCTCCTTCGTCTTCAACGACTAATAAATTCAAAACCATCACCTCTTTTTCGCTATTATATCAATCAATTGGTCTTGCGACTAGACCCTTGCATTTTTATTCCGTATCTTGCAATAAACTCTTCGGAGATTTTTGTAAAATAAACGCACTTCCTAGGAGAACTGCAATGACAATGACTACAAGCCCAAGTCCAACAACCGTTGCTTTATCCATATTGGATACTGTCACCGATAATTCTGTCAATGTCTTATTGAAACCATCCACTGCTGCTCCACCACCAAGGTTGGCTGATTTAGCTTCGTTTGCCAGTTGAGTTCCAAGACTACTATTGACTTGGCCTAAAATGAGTTTTCCAACCCATTCGCTGACAGGTCCCCCTGCAAGAATCGCAGCAATAAAGCTGGCAACGCTGACCATTCCTACTTCGCAGAGCATTTGCGCGATAATCTTTTTATTTGTCATTCCAAGCGCCAGACGAACTCCGATTTCTCTT
>CALALK010000010.1 GCA_937923125.1 uncultured Carnobacterium sp. | reverse complement strand
GAAACAACAACGTTAATTTTTTCCGTCATTTCGACAATATCGTTTACCGATTTTTCTTTCAAAATTGCTTCCGTTAATTCTTTACTACCTACAACTAAAGGCGCTGGTATTAAATAGTGTTTAATATCAATGATTCCATTCCCAATTTGTCTAATATATGGCATTACACCACCTGTCATAGATACTACTGATAAATTCTTATCTGTTAACCCCGACAGATGTCTTAGAAATGCGCCCATTGTTTCACCATATCCAACTCCTACAAAGGAATCGTCTTTGATTAAATCGTTGAGATACATGGCTGTAGCTTGACCTAAATCTTCTGCAAGATTCTCATTACTACTCCACGGTACAACAAAGACATCTTTCAAATTGTATTTTTCTATTAACTGTTGTTCAATCTTGTTTTTATCCCGATAGACTGTCGAAAAGTGGAAACGAACAATTTTCTTTTTTCGTGACTCTTCCAGCATTTTGATTATTTTAATTCTACTTACTGATAATCGATCAGCAATTTCCTTTTGAGTTAACCCATCAATATAATAGAGCCACGCTACCTTATAAAGTAAGGAATCTTTATAACGTTTATCTTTTTCCGAAAAATCCATTTTTTTACCCTCTTTGCGAAAATCTTAACTGAATAAAGTATACACTACCTGAAAGAATTAGGGAAATAACAGAAGTAGTCCCTAATCCTTTCATAACAGTATTTTTGATTATCTATTAATTAAATCTGTATAGTACTCAAAAGCTTCTTTGTCCGTATATTTTTCATGAACAATTTTCGCAATACTTTTCGCCATAGCATTTGGATTTTGACTTTGGAAAATGTTACGTCCCATATCTAATCCTTTAGCTCCTCCTTGGATTGCTTTATAAGCTAATTCAAGAGCTTCGCGTTCAGGAAGTTTCTTACCACCGGCTACAACAATCGGAACAGGACACGCAGCCACTACTTCTTCAAAATTATCACAATAATATGATTTAACAAGGTTTGCACCAAGTTCAGCAACAATACGTGTTGCAAGTTTGAAGAATCGATCTGTACGCTCCATATCTTTACCAACTGCAACCACTCCCATTGTAGGAATGCTATATTTATTACCAAGGTTTACCGCTCTAGATAAGTTATCTAAGCTTGATAATTGTCCTTCAGCACCGATAAAAGTTTGAACAGCTAAGCAGTCTGCGTTTAATCGAATGGCTTCTTCAATATCCACTGCCAAGATTTCATGACTTAAATCATCATTCAACATTGAAGAACCTGACGTTACACGTAAAGCTGTTGATTTTCTCCATGTTGGATCCACACTAGTTCTTAATGCTCCACGAGTTCCCATTAAGCAGTCAACTTCCGGAGCGATCTTTGGAAGAATAATATCCAAACGTTCTAACCCTGCTGTTGAGCCCATGAAATAACCGTGGTCAAAAGCAAACATAACTGTATTTCCGCTTACAGGATTAAAAATATTTGCTAAGTGTTTTTTCATCCCATAGTCTAAATTATGTGCCCCTTTAACAAAGAATTGATCTAAAGTCTTTACAGGTTGATCCACATAATATTCTTTCGATACTTTTAATCCATCTAAATCTGCCATTGTTTTTCCTCCTAGAAATCGTATTTGTCCATGTTTTCTTTTGTAAAGATTGTACGTTCTGGTAATAATACAACCCCGCTATCTGGCGAATCTTTATAGTTTTTATCTAAAATAGAGTTGTTTAGAACTTCTACTTCACCAATACCAGGAACATTGATTTTATCTCCAACTTTAACTTGGTTTCCTGAAGCTAAGTAATTTGCTAAGTAAACTGCTAAAGCACCTTGTACTTTTACGTCCCATAATCCCCACTCTTCAATAATATCGTCTTTAGCATATTTCTTGATTGAGTTTGGAGTTGAGAAACCAGTTACTGTGATATCTTTTTTAGTTAATTTTGCATTTTGTACAGCTTGTAATTGACCAGGTAAAGCTGTTGAGTCATTACAGATAATTAAGTCGATATCTTTATGAGCTGCTAAAATTGATTGACCAACGTTTAATGCTTGTTGAGCATCTTGATTACTATAGTAGTTAGATTCGTTTACATTCACCCAGTTTGGATAGTTTTTCTTGATATATTCTTCCCCTACTTTTTGCCATGAGTTTTGGTCTTGTACTGTAGAAGATGAATAGTGCCAAGCGTATTTAATCGTATCCTTCTTAGGATCTTTACCACGTTTTTCTAGCGCGTCCACACTCATCTTAACAAGCATTTCACCTAATTGTTCTGGTGTTCCTTGTGATACCATTAATGTACGAGCATCTGGAGACACATCTGAATCCCATGTTACGACTTTCAATCCAGCCTTTTGTGCTTGTTTTAAAGCATTATCTAAACCTGTTGGGTCTACTGAAGAAATTGCGATTGAACCTGCTCCTGTTTGAACAGCATTGTTAATAATTGTTACTTGATTTGCAACAGATGCTACTGCATTACCATTGTAATCTACAGTGAAGCCTTCTTTTTTCGCCATTTCTTGTGCACCTAAGTTACCTGATTCAAAGAATGAATTTCCTGTTACTTTAGGAACAAAAACAACTTTACCACCGTTGTTTGCTGCTTGTGTACTCGCGTTTGAATTTGAACTGCTACTTTGAGAGTTACCTCCACATGCACCTAAAACAAAAGCAGTTGCTCCAACTAAAACTCCATAAGATAATAATTTTTTGAAATTCATATTAATTCTCCTTTGTATTAAATAAAATTAAGACAACAGTGCAACAATCATTTATTTATGAACTATTCATCTCTAACCTTCCTCCTTATTTCTTTCTTTTTAGATTTTGAAATACATTAGAATTAATCATAAAGTTAATGATTAACGATACAATCAGTAAAATTCCTACTGGAATATCTTGATATTGTGCATTAATACCAATGAGTGTTAAACCAAATTTCATGAACCCGATAATTAAAGCTGCTAATCCTGTTCCAATAACATTTCCTTTACCACCATAGATAGAAGTTCCACCTAATACTACTGCGGTAATAATTGGTAATGTTAAGTCTGCTCCAAAGTCAGGTTTTGCTGTACCAAGATATGAAGTTAAGAGAATTCCTGCAATAGAAGCTGCAATACCTGAAAGTACATATGTACTCATTACAAGACGAGCTGTTTTAATTCCTGAATACTCTGCAGTATTACGGTTTACGCCGATAAGGAAAATCTTACGTCCATATTTAGTGAGATGTAAGAGAATGAATGAAATCACTAGTAATATCAGGAATATAATTACCTGATTCGGTATACCTGCTACACTTCCCGCTGCAATTTCTTGAAACTCAGGAGGGAAATTTGTAATCCCTTGGTAAGCAACAACACCTGCTAGAGCTGGAACCACAAGTGCTAATCCCGAATAAAGGAACGATCCACCTAATGTGATTACCATCGGCTGCACTTTTGCATATGCAATTAACATTCCACTAATCAATCCACAAAGAGCTCCGACAAGAATTCCAAGTAACACTGCTAGCCAAATATTGACTCCCATCTTTTGCCATAGAACCCCTACACAGATTGAAGTTAAACCCATTATCGATCCAGCTTGAATATCCATTCCACCTGTGATGATTACATAGGTAACAAAAAGCGAAACTATACATACTGGAATAAAGTTATTAATAGAATTCATTAAGATAAATGGATTCAAAAATCGCGGGTTTAGACCACCAAAGATGATGAACTCGGCGATTAATAAAATGACCAAGAAATATTCCCAGCGCCATTTAAATCCTGCTAACACTGATTTCTTCTTTTCCATCCTATTCTCCTCCTTGCTCTACTCTGACACGCAGTCTTTCTTTACGAATATTTTCTTGTGAGCGATGATTTGAGATAGCTCCAATAACTACAATCGCAATTAAAATACCACCAGTAATTGTATTGTTGAATGTAGAAGGGAAATTTAAGAAAACTAAAATACTACTAATTGATGTCATAAGAATTGAACCAATAATTGCACCAAACGTAGATCCTTGTCCCCCTTCTAACGCAATACCACCAATAACACATGCTGCAATAGCTGTCATTTCATATCCTGTACCATCGGTTGGAGTTACAAATCCAATTCGACTTGCATAAAGAACGCCGCCAAGAGCTGCAAAACTTCCACAAATGATGTAACTTAAAAATTTAATTCGTTCAACTGGAATCCCAATTAGACGAGCCCCATCAATATTGTCACCTACAGCCTTAAAACTCTTTCCGACCATAGTCTTCTTAGTAAAGATATAAAGAAGAGAGGCAATAATAAGAGCGCTTGCAAAAACAATTCCAATAGTTCCACCAATCGTTTCTTGAGAGATATTCAAGAATTCATTTGGAAAATCTTGTAACCATTGTCCATTCGTATAAATATATTGAAAGCCACGAATGATTCCCATCATCCCCAAAGTCATAATTATTGAAGGTATTTTAAATACTACTATTCCGATAGCGTTAATGATTCCAATAACTACTCCTACAAGAATTGCAACAACAAAGACTGAAAGAATTGATGATCCTCCATTAAGCATTTTCCCTGTAACTGCAGCAGTAAAACCTACAGTTGCACCAATCGAAACGTCAATTTCACCAGTAAATAAAACGAAACACATTCCGATTGCAACCATTGCATAAACTGCACTATTATTTACAATTTGAAAAATATTTTCTACGGTAAGAAATTGCGGATTAAACAGGCCAACGATTACGAAAAGGCCAATTATGAATAAGATTGATACAATTTCTCTCTGTTTCAGTAAATTCTTCATGAGACTTTCTCTCCTTTTACAACACCAAATGAGGCACTCATCAGATTCGATTGATTAATATCCTCACCTACAAACTCAGCATTTAGTCTTCCGTGATACATTGTTACTGCTCTATCTGATAGTTGAACAATTTCTTCCATATCCGAGGAAATCATCAAGATAGCAAGTCCGCGTTCTTTTAGTTCTTGTATAATTCTATAGACATCTCCACGAGCTCCAGCATCAATTCCACGTGTTGGTTCATCTAGAATGAGTAATTTCGGCATTGAAGCAATTGCCTTTGCAATAACTACTTTCTGTTGATTCCCACCAGACAAACTACCAATTTCATCACTAACATCCATCGATTTAATTTTGAAAGAACGTTTAAAGTACTCATACATTTCTTTTTCACGCTTCCGATCGACAAAATATTTACCAACTGATTGAAGAGAAGCTCCTGTAATGTTCATACCTAAATCACTAATTTTGAAAATCCCATGTTTGAAGCGATCTTCAGGGACGTAATTTAATCCCAGATTGATAACTTCACTAGTTGATTTCCCAGTAATATCGGTATTACCAAGAATAACTTTCCCACCTAAAACCTCATCTTTACCAAAAATAGTTTCAGCTAATTCTGTGCGTCCAGCTCCAACTACTCCAGCAAGTCCGAGGATTTCTCCTGGATAAACTTTAAAAGAAATATCCTTAAATCCGTTGCCAGAGAAGTTTTCAACATTAAGTATTGGTTCAACAGAACGGTCAATATTTCTTTCGTTCTTATTACTTCTCAAATCATCAATGTTAGCACCATCTGGTAATAAGGCTTGAATTAACATATCATTAGTGAAGTCCTGAGTTTTTCCAGAAAGACTAATAATTCCATCTCGCATAATAATGATATCGGTTGCAATTTGGAATACTTCAGTCAAGCGGTGAGTAATATAGAGGATACCCACTCCATCTTTCTTCAATTGCTCAATCAGTTCAAATAACGTTTCTGTTTCATTAAATGTTAAAGAACTAGTCGGTTCATCAAGAATTAACACTTTTGGATTTCTAATCAAACCTTTAAGAAT
>CALALK010000009.1 GCA_937923125.1 uncultured Carnobacterium sp. | reverse complement strand
TTTAATAATTATAAGCTTGAAGCTTTGTTTCTAGGAGAATGTTCTATGAACTTATTAAGAAAAACACCCTGTAGCTTTCGCTACAGGGTGCCTTAAAGTCACAGATTATTCATTTGTGTCTTCTTCAGAAGTTGCTGGTTCCCCAACTAAACCTTCTGTTTGTTCCACTGGTAATACTGGTTCTGAAGTACTTGTTTCCATATTGCGGTAACGAGCCATACCTGTACCAGCAGGGATGATCTTACCGATGATAACATTTTCTTTCAATCCTAGTAAGTGGTCTTTCTTGCCGCGGATAGAAGCATCTGTCAAGACACGAGTTGTTTCTTGGAATGATGCAGCAGACAAGAAGCTGTTTGTTTCTAATGAAGCTTTTGTAATACCTAATAATACAGGACGAGCTGTCGCAGGTACTTCACCGTTCATGATTGCAGAGCGGTTACGTTCTGTAAAGTCTGCAATATCAAGTAATGTTCCTGGAAGGATTTCAGTTGAACCTGGATCCATTACGCGAACTTTACGTAACATTTGACGAACCATTACCTCAACGTGTTTATCGCCGATTTCTACCCCTTGCATACGGTATACTTTTTGTACTTCACGTAATAAGTAGTTTTCAACTGATAATACGTCACGAACACGTAATAATTCTTTAGGATCGATAGAACCTTCTGTTAATGGAGCACCACGATCGATGATTTGTCCTTCTTCCACTTTTAGACGAGCTGTAAATGGAACTGTATAAGAACGAGTATCTGTAGAACCTTTAATCGTAATTTCTTTTGTACGACTTCCAGCATTTTCTTCGATAGAAACTACTTCACCCGCTACTTCACTGATTGTCGCAACCCCTTTAGGATTACGCGCTTCGAAGATTTCTTGGATACGAGGTAAACCTTGAGTAATATCGTCTCCGGCAACCCCACCGGTATGGAACGTACGCATTGTTAACTGTGTACCAGGTTCCCCGATTGATTGAGCGGCAATTGTACCAACTGCTTCCCCAACTTCAACTTCTGAACCTGTAGCTAAGTTACGTCCATAACAGTATTTACATACCCCATGTTTTGTATCACATGTGAACGCTGAACGAATTGTAATTTCTTCAATTCCAGCTTCGATAATCTTACGAGCAATATCTTCAGTAATGATTTCATTGCGTGCTACTAACACTTCACCTGTTTCAGGATGTTTCACTGAACGTTGTGCATAACGTCCTAACATACGTTCTTCAAGTGTTTCAATGACTTCATTTCCTTCTTTAATCGCAGAAATTGTTAATCCACGATCGCTTCCGCAGTCTGTTTCACGAATGATTACATCTTGCGCAACGTCTACTAAACGACGAGTTAAGTAACCTGAGTCGGCTGTCTTCAAGGCCGTATCGGTCATCCCTTTACGAGCACCGTGAGTAGACAAGAACATTTCCATAACGGTTAACCCTTCACGGAAGTTTGATGTAACCGGTAATTCCATGATCTTACCGTTAGGAGCGGCCATCAATCCACGCATACCAGCAAGCTGAGTAAAGTTAGAGATGTTACCACGGGCTCCAGAGTCACTCATCATGAAGATTGGGTTACGAGAACCTAATGTGCGAATTAACGCTTTTTGGATATCATCTTTCGCTTTGTTCCATGTTTCGATAACACGTTCATAACGTTCATCATCTGTAATTAAACCACGACGGAATAATTTAGAGATGTTGTCGACTTGTTTATGTGCTTCTTCAAGAATTTCTTTCTTGTTGTCCGCAACTGAAATATCTGCAATCCCTACTGTTAAACCAGCACGAGTTGAGAATTTATAACCTAAGTCTTTCATACGGTCTAACATCATTGAAGTTTCAGTGATATGGAATCGTTTGAACACTTCTGCGATGATTTGACCTAAGTTTTTCTTCTTGAATGGCGGAACGATTTCGCGTCCTGCGATTTCTTCTTTAATGTTTGCCCCTGCTTCTAAGAAGTATTTATCTGGTGTAGCCACTTCTAAGTTTTCCATTGTTGGCTCATTTAAGTAAGGGAATTCGTTTGGCATGATTTCGTTGAATAATAATTTACCAACAGTCGTTACCATCATTCTCTCTTTTTGCCACTCTGTAAATGGTTTATGTGGAAGTGAGCTTGCAGGAATCGCAATACGGCTGTGTAAATGAACATATCCATTGTTGTAAGCCAAAATTGCTTCGTCCATGTCTTTGAAGAACATACCTTCACCAACACGGCCTTCTTGTTCCATTGTTAAGTAATAGTTCCCTAAAACCATGTCTTGAGATGGTGTAACTACTGGTTTACCATCTTTAGGGTTTAGGATGTTTTGAGCCGCTAACATTAATAAGCGAGCTTCTGCTTGAGCTTCTTGAGATAGTGGCACGTGAACCGCCATTTGGTCTCCGTCGAAGTCGGCATTGTAGGCTTCACACACTAATGGGTGAAGACGAATCGCACGACCTTCTACTAGAGTTGGTTCGAACGCTTGAATCCCTAATCTGTGAAGTGTAGGTGCACGGTTCAATAGAACTGGGTGCTCACGAATTACTTCTTCAAGGATTCCCCAAATATCGTCATCTAAACGTTCAATTTTACGTTTAGCGCTCTTGATGTTTCCAGCGATTTCACGTTCAACTAATTCTTTCATTACGAAAGGTTTGAATAATTCAATCGCCATTTCTTTAGGAAGACCACATTGGTACATCTTCAAGTTTGGTCCTACTACGATTACAGAACGTCCAGAGTAGTCTACACGTTTACCAAGTAGGTTTTGACGGAAACGACCTTGTTTCCCTTTAAGCATGTGGCTTAATGATTTCAATGGACGGTTACCTGGTCCAGTTACTGGACGGCCACGACGACCATTATCGATTAAAGCATCCACCGCTTCTTGTAACATACGTTTTTCGTTTTGAACGATGATACGTGGTGCATTTAATTCTAATAAACGTTTTAGACGGTTATTACGGTTAATCACACGGCGGTATAAATCGTTCAAGTCACTTGTTGCAAAACGTCCACCTTCTAATTGAACCATTGGACGTAAATCTGGTGGGATAACTGGAATAACATCCATTACCATCCAACCAGGTTGATTTCCTGATTCTTTGAAGGCATCTAAAATATCTAAACGACGGATTGCACGAGTACGTTTTTGACCTTGAGCTGTTTTCAACTCTTCTTTTAATTCAGCGATTTCAGCTTCTAAGTCAACTTTATTTAATAACTCTTGAACAGCTTCCGCACCCATTGCAGCGTGGAAACGAGTTCCAAATTCTGCACGTTTTTCACGGTATTCACGTTCAGTTAATAATTGTTTGTTCATTAATGTTGTGTCGCCAGCGTCGATAACAACGTAGCTTGCAAAATAAATGACTTCTTCCAACGCACGTGGACTCATGTCTAACACAAGTCCCATGCGGCTTGGAATACCTTTGAAGTACCACACGTGTGATACTGGAGCTGCTAATTCGATGTGTCCCATACGTTCACGACGAACTTTTGAGCGCGTTACTTCAACGCCACAACGATCGCAGACTTTCCCTTTGTTGTTGATTTTCTTTAATTTACCACAAGAACATTCTAAGTCTTTTGTTGGTCCAAAGATTTTCTCACAGAATAAACCATCGCGTTCTGGTTTTAAAGTACGGTAGTTGATTGTTTCTGGTTTTGTAACTTCACCATGTGACCACTCACGGATTTTCTCCGGAGAAGCTAACCCAATCTGCATACTTTCAAAATTATTTACATCTATCAAGGGGCCTACCTCCCTTTCTTTTGGAATTGCCCTACGATTCCAATAGTTCTATTACTCTTCGTCAGTATCAAAATTGTCTTCAACGTCTTCTACATCGGCTGCATCTTCTTCAGCTGTATCAGCTGCTTCTTCTGCTGCTGATAATTCAGCTGCACGATCAGAATACTCATCTAATTGAGCACGTCTATCATTTGTTCTTTCAACGTCACTGAAACGAATTCCTTCGTCTTCATCCATATCTTCAAGTTTGATTTCTTCATCTTGTGCGTCAAGTACTTTCATATCAAGACCTAAAGCTTGTAATTCTTTTACTAATACGCGGAATGATTCTGGAACTCCTGGACGTGAAATTTGTTGACCTTTAACGATTGATTCGTAAGTCTTCACACGACCAACAACGTCATCTGATTTGTACGTTAAGATTTCTTGTAATGTATAAGCAGCACCATAAGCTTCTAGTGCCCATACTTCCATTTCCCCGAAACGTTGTCCACCAAATTGCGCTTTACCTCCAAGAGGTTGTTGTGTAACGAGTGAGTATGGTCCAATTGAACGAGCGTGAAGTTTGTCGTCAACCATGTGGGCAAGTTTGATCATGTACATAACCCCTACTGACACACGGTTATCGAATGGTTCCCCTGTACGTCCATCATATAGAATTGTTTTCGCATCACGAGCCATACCCGCTTCTGCAACAGTTCCCCATACGTCTTCATCTTGCGCACCATCGAATACTGGTGTTGCGATGTAAATACCTAATTCACGAGCAGCCATCCCTAAGTGTAACTCTAACACTTGTCCGATGTTCATACGTGAAGGTACCCCTAATGGGTTTAACATGATGTCAACTGGTGTTCCATCTGGTAAGAATGGCATATCTTCTTCCGGCATAATACGGGAAACAACCCCTTTATTACCGTGACGTCCGGCCATCTTATCCCCTTCATTGATTTTACGTTTTTGTACAATATATACACGAACTAATTTGTTTACGCCAGGTGCTAATTCATCACCTGCTGCACGTGTGAACACACGTACATCGCGGACAATACCGCCACCGCCGTGAGGTACACGTAGAGACGTGTCACGAACTTCACGAGCTTTTTCACCGAAGATTGCGTGTAATAAACGTTCTTCTGGTGATTGTTCTGTTAACCCTTTAGGAGTTACTTTACCGACTAAGATGTCACCATCTTTAACTTCGGCACCGATACGGATAATTCCGTCTGCGTCAAGGTTCTTCAATGCGTCTTCCCCAACGTTTGGAATCTCACGAGTAATTTCTTCAGGTCCAAGTTTTGTATCACGAGCTTCTGAATCGTAGTCGTCGATGTGGATTGAAGTATACACATCGTCTTTTACTAAACGTTCACTCATGATAACCGCATCCTCGTAGTTGTAACCTTCCCAAGTCATGAACGCTACTAGAACGTTTTGTCCTAATGCTAATTCACCTTTTTCCATAGAAGGTCCGTCTGCTAGGATTTCGCCTTTAACCACTTTATCCCCTTGTGCCACGATTGGACGTTGGTTGTAACACATACCAGCATTTGATCCGTGGAACTTAGTGATTTGGTAAGTATCTAATGAGCCATCAGCTGTACGTACACGTACTTCTTTAGCATCAACGAATTCGACAACACCATCACGTTTACATAACAAGGCAACCCCTGAGTCATGCGCAGATACGTATTCCATACCTGTACCGATAAATGGTGCTTTTGGATTTAACAATGGAACAGCTTGACGTTGCATGTTCGCACCCATCAACGCACGGTTTGAGTCGTCGTTTTCTAAGAACGGGATACATGCTGTCGCAACTGCAACTACTTGTTTTGGAGAAACGTCCATGTAGTCAACGCGGTCTACTGGTACTTCTAAGTTTTCAGATACGTAACGCGCCATAACAACATCGTTCACGAAGCTTCCGTCTTCATTTAATGGAGAGTTCGCTTGCGCTACTACGAAGCTATCTTCTTCGTCAGCTGTTAAGTAGTCGATCTTATCTGTAACTTTATGAGTGTTCCAGTCTACACGACGGTATGGAGTTTCGATGAAACCATATTTGTTGATCTTCGCATATGTTGATAAGCTGTTGATCAACCCGATGTTTGGTCCCTCAGGAGTTTCGATAGGACACATACGGCCATAGTGAGAATAGTGAACGTCACGAACTTCATATCCGGCACGGTCACGAGTCAAACCACCAGGTCCTAACGCTGATAGACGGCGTTTGTGTGTTAACTCTCCTAATGGGTTTGTTTGGTCCATGAATTGTGATAATTGAGAAGATCCGAAGAACTCTTTAATTGCCGCAACTACTGGACGAATGTTTACTAATTGTTGTGGTGTCACTGTTGCAGTGTCTTGGATAGACATACGTTCGCGAACCACACGTTCCATACGAGATAAACCGATACGGAATTGGTTTTGTAATAATTCCCCTACTGAACGGATACGACGGTTTCCTAAGTGGTCGATATCGTCTGTTGTTCCGATTCCTTCGTAAAGGTTTAAGAAGTAGCTGATTGTTGCGATAATGTCGCTTGCAGTTACGTGTTTCACGTCTTCAGCAACGTTTCCGTTACCGATGATTTTAATCACGCGTTCTGGGTCAGCTGGTGAATAAACTTCTACTGTTTGAATTGTTACAGGGTCTTTAATCACACCGTCTTCTGATGGATGTAATGTAAATAAGTTTGCACCTTTTTCAAGTACTTCTACTACTTTTTCCATTACGTCGCGTTCAAGAACAGTTCCTTTTTCAACAACGATTTCTCCTGTTTCAGGATCTACTAAGTTCTCAGCGATTGTTTGGTGTAATAAACGAGTTTTAAGGTTTAATTTCTTGTTGACTTTATAACGTCCAACTGCTGCTAAGTCATAGCGGCGTGGGTCGAAGAAACGAGCTGTTAATAAGTTACGTGAACTTTCAGCTGTTTTTGGTTCACCAGGACGTAGACGGTCATAAATATCTTTTAATGCTTCTTCTGTACGAGATTCATCCATACGTTTATGAACATCTTTATCTAATGTTAAACGTAATGTTTCGCTATCCCCGAAGATTTCTTGGATAAGGTCATCTGAACCGAAACCTAACGCACGAACTAATACCGTTAATGGGATTTTACGAGTACGGTCGATACGCACATAAGAAATGTCTTTTGAGTCTGTTTCATACTCTAACCATGCACCACGGTTTGGAATTAATGTTGAACCATATAATTGTTTACCGTTTTTGTCAGGTCTGTCATGGAAATAAGCACCTGGAGAACGAACTAATTGAGATACAATTACACGTTCTGCACCATTAATGATAAATGTACCCATTTCAGTCATTAATGGGAAGTCTCCGAAGAATACTTCTTGGTCTTTTACTTCGCCAGTTTCTTTGTTCACTAAACGCATTTTCACGTAAATTGGAGCCGCGTAATTTGCGTCGTGGTTTCTAGCTTCTTGTATGTTATATTTTGGAGCATGTAATTCGTAATCTAAGAATTCCAATGACAAGTTACCAGTATGGTCTTCGATTGGAGAGATATCTTTGAACATTTCGCGGATACCTTCATCTAGGAACCATTGGTAAGAATCTGTTTGGATTTCAATCAGATTAGGTAATTCTAATACTTCACTGATTCGTGCATAACTTCTACGCACACGGTGTCTACCGTATTTCACATCATGATGTGCCAACTCTTCCACCCCTATAAATTAGTATTGATAAATGTTACATTTTGATGACATTTATTAAAAGTTCGTAACAAATGAAGATTTCGGTCGATTTTTAAACAAAAAAAAACCAAAAGAATTGTTTGCTGTCATTTGTGAAAAATGCAAATTCTTTTGTTTTAAGCCTTTATTTGTAAGGAATTGGACAATATTTCAACCCTCACATCGATTAAAATCCACACTTATTGCGTTATATTATTATACACAAAATCCCAAGCATCGTCAAGGTCGACAACACTTGGGAAATTTAGATTTTATCTAGTTTTTTGGGATTAATAAGTGCCCTCTTCTACGGATTGATTCTTCACGATTTTCACAATCCGACTTGTTCCAAGTCGACTTGCTCCTAATTCGATGAATTTTTCAGCATCTTCAATGCTAGAAATTCCGCCGGCAGCCTTCACAAGAACGCCTTCGCCAACGTGTTTCTTCATTAATGCCACATGCTCAAATGTCGCACCCGCTGTTGAGAAACCTGTTGAAGTCTTGATGAATTCCGCACCTGCTTTTGTCACGACTTCGCACATTTTGATGATTTCTTCTTCTGTAAGAAGCGCTGTTTCGATAATGACTTTTAAGATATGTCCGTTACATGCTTCATGGATTTGACGAATCTCATCTTCCACTACATCGAAGCGTCCATCTTTCACATCACCGATATTAATGACCATATCGATTTCGCTAGCACCATTTTGAATAGCATCTTTTGTTTCGAAAACTTTTGTCGCTGTTGTGCTGTAGCCATTTGGGAATCCAATAACGGTACAGATGGCTAATTTACCATCCACGTATTCGCTAGCACGTTTGACAAAAGAAGCTGGGATACATGCTGATGCTGTTTCGTATTTCATCGCATCATCCAAAATCTCTTTAATTTCGCTCCAAGTTGATGCTGGCAATAGCAATGTATGGTCTACTGTTTTCAAAATTTCTTTGATTTCCATATAATCCCTCTTTCCTATTTTGCGCGGTCTTCCTTAATTAAGTTACGAAGTGCTTCAACGGCAACTTTAATGGCTGCTTCTGTATCGTGAACGATTGGGTTTGATAAACCTGCTGCTTCTCGTTCTTGGTTCCCTACTACTAGGAA
>CALALK010000008.1 GCA_937923125.1 uncultured Carnobacterium sp. | reverse complement strand
ACTGGTAAAGAACCTAACAAATCAGTAAACCCAGACGAAGTAGTAGCGATGGGTGCAGCAATCCAAGGTGGGGTTATCTCTGGTGACGTTAAAGATATCGTATTATTAGATGTAACACCATTATCACTTGGTATTGAAACAATGGGTGGCGTGTTCACTAAATTAATCGATCGTAACACTACAATCCCAACAAGCAAATCACAAGTATTCTCAACTGCAGCAGATAACCAACCAGCAGTAGACGTACACGTATTACAAGGTGAACGTCCAATGGCAGCAGATAACAAGACTTTAGGTCGCTTCCAATTAACAGATATTCCAGCTGCTCCTCGTGGTGTGCCTCAAATCGAAGTAACATTCGATATCGATAAAAACGGTATTGTAAATGTTCGTGCTAAAGATTTAGGAACTGGTAAAGAACAAGCTATTACAATCAAATCTTCTTCAGGTTTATCAGATGAAGAAATCGAACGTATGGTGAAAGATGCAGAAGCAAATGCTGAAGCAGATAAAAAACGTAAAGAAGAAGTAGATTTACGTAACGAAGTTGACCAATTAATCTTCACTGTTGATAAAACATTGAAAGATTTAGAAGGTAAAGTAGATGCTAGTGATGTTCAAAAAGCTGAATCAGCTCGTGATGAATTAAAAGCTGCTGTGGAAGCAAATGACTTAGAAGCAATGAAAGTAAAACGCGACGCTTTAAATGAAGTGGTACAAAACTTAACTGTTAAACTTTATGAACAAGCTGCCGCAGCTCAACAAGCAGCAGGTGCTTCTCAAGAAGGTTCAACTGAACATGCATCTTCAAATAACGATGGCGTTGTAGACGCTGACTTCGAAGAAGTAGACTAATATTTGCTAAATTGATAGGGTGTAAGACTACTTAGTGGCCTTACGCCCATATCCTTTGTAAACTATGAAAGAAAAGGAGGGGCAAATCAGTGGCCAAAAGAGATTTATATGAAATTTTAGGCGTATCCAAAGATGCCTCTGAAGCAGATATTAAGAAAGCTTATCGTAAATTATCTAAAAAATACCATCCAGATATTAATAAAGAACCTGGAGCAGATGAAAAGTTTAAAGAAATCGCTGAAGCTTATGAAATCTTAGGGGACGCTCAAAAACGTGCAGCCTATGACCAATACGGACATGCTTCTTATGATCCAAATTCTGGATTTAGTGGAGGCGGATTCGGTGGTGGATTTGATGGATTCGGAGGATTTGGCGGTAATGGAAACTTTACTGGTGGATTCGAAGATATCTTTAGTAGTTTCTTCGGTGGAGGAGGCGGTCATAGTAATCGTGCGAACATGCCACGTCAAGGAGCAGACCTTCAATATGTCATGGATTTAACATTTGAAGAAGCAATCTTCGGTAAAGAAGAAACGATTCATTACCATCGTAGCGATGAATGTCAAACGTGTCACGGAACAGGTGCTAAACCTGGAACAAGTCCAACAAGCTGTTCAAAATGCCATGGTTCCGGTGTGATTAATGTCGAAAGAAATACACCATTTGGTCGCATGATGAGTCAAACGACTTGTGATGTGTGTCATGGAACAGGACAAGAAATTAAAGAAAAATGTTCAACATGTCATGGACATGGTCAAGTAGATGAGACTCATAAAGTTAAAGTTAAAGTACCAGCTGGTGTTGAAGATGGCAACCAAATGCGTCTTCAAGGACAAGGTGAAGTTGGGGTTAATGGTGGACCTTATGGTGACCTTTATGTCATCTTCCGTGTAGCACAAAGTAAGACATTCAAACGACAAGGAGCAGATATTTACTATCAACTCCATGTTAACTTCGCACAAGCAGCTCTTGGAGACGAAGTGGATGTACCAACTGTACACGGTAAAGTGAAATTAAAAGTCCCAGCTGGAACTCAATCAGGAACGATTTTACGTTTACGTGGAAAAGGTGCTCCAAAACTTCGCGGTACTGGAAATGGAGATCAACATGTTGAAGTGATTGTGGATACTCCTAAGAAACTAACAGATAAGCAAAGACAAGCTCTACAAGTATTTGCTAGCGAGGAAGGAACAGCACTTCATAACGGCGAGGAGAATTTCTTCGACAAAATGAAGAATGCATTTAAAGATACATTTGAATAAATTAAAATAGAACTTAGCATATTCATTGCTAAGTTCTATTTTTTTGCTATTTAGAAGTGACTGCTAGACGACGAATAATCTGTTCATGTTCAGGAAATTTTTCTAGTAGTTCATCTTGTGTATAGAGTTTAAAGTCTTCATATTCAAAACCAGGTGTGACGCTACAACTGACTATTGCAAAGTCTTCTGCGTTTCTTGATTCAATCGTTGAACCAAAAATAACGCCAGCTGGGACTGTAAATTGAAGTTTTTGCCCAACTCCTGGTCCAATTTCAACAGTTTCATAAATACCATTTGGATGAATCATATGAACGGTTAAAGCGTGGCCGAAATGATAGTACCAAATCTCATCGGATGAAAGTAAATGAAAGTGAGAGGGATTATTGCTCGTTAATAAGAATAATATAGAAGTAGATAAGGCGCGAATGCGTTTATCATTTAATTCTACGGTCTCTGCAGCTTTATAAGTTTGTCTAAAATAACCACCTTCAACATGTGGTTCTAACTCTAATTCGTTAATCCATTCTTGTTTCGTTTTCATAATAATCCTCCTTGCATTTATAAGTTTCATTATAACCCAACTTTGCTCCCTTGTGAATTGTTGATAGAGCGGTATTTATGCTATACTAGTACTATTGGAAACAGAAAGGAGAAGAGTCATGAAAGATGATATTGCATTAATAGTCTCGAATAAAGATATTAAGAAAATTAGAGAACTTTTTAATGAGAATTATCCTATTGATATCGCTTTGGCTTTAGAAGAAGTGGATGATGATGTCTTAAAAGATTTCATGTTCTCTATCTCAAACACAAGATTAGCTTCTATTTTGGAAGTTGCTGAACCTGATTTCCAATTACGAATGCTTGAGAAACTCCCATTTAGAAGGGTAATTCTATTGTTCCAACAAATGTCAAACGATGATGTCGTGGATATTTTAGGTAATCTACCTGTTGGGATTCGTAAACGTTACCTCAAAATGATGAAACAAAGTTCTCAAGATGCGATTCAAACGATGTTAAATTACGCTCCGGATACTGCCGGGGGGATCATGACAACAGAGTATATCACGGTTAAAGAGCACTTAACGGTTGAAGAAACATTATCGAAGTTAAGAGAAATTTCACCAAACTCTGAAGTCATTAACATTATTTTTGTGACTAGCTTACAAAGAAAATTAATCGGTTGGATTGATATTCGTGATTTATTTATTCATGATTTAGATGAGAGTTTACATGACGTGATGCACACGAATATCATTTCTGTCTTGCCAGAAGAGGACCAAGAAGAAGTAGCTCGTATTTCTACTAAATATGACTTGTCTGTTGTTCCTGTAGTTAACAAGCATAATGTACTTTTAGGGATTATTACAATTGACGATATTGTTCATGTCTTGCAAGAAGAGCATCACGAAGATATGTTATTAATCAGCGGGGTTGAAGGAACAGAACGAATCGGTGGGCCTTTTAAAGAATCGATTCAAAAACGGACACCTTGGCTATTAATTAACTTAATTACAGCTTTTATGGCAAGTGCGGTTGTTGGATTATTCCAAGATACAATTGAACAAGTCGTCGTACTTGCAGTTGCAATGCCGATTATCACAGGGATGGGTGGGAACTCCGCTTCTCAAACATTAGCCTTGGTTATTCAAGAGGTTGCAATTGGTCAATTGACTTGGGAAAAAGACAAGAAGTATGTATTAAACGAAATCTGGCTAGGATTAGTCAACGGAATTATTACAGGGATTTTCGCCGCGGTTG
This sequence comes from uncultured Carnobacterium sp., assembly GCA_937923125.1. Lineage (GTDB taxonomy): Bacteria > Bacillota > Bacilli > Lactobacillales > Aerococcaceae > Granulicatella. The sequence continues at coordinate 6,826 of CALALK010000008.1, read as the reverse complement.
CGCTATATATTCCGTATCAAAACTTTTTCTTATCAATTATCGTAATATTAGCGATGGCAATGAACTTAATGGTAGGGGCGTTCTTCGGCTTCTTCGTTCCTTTATTCTTAAAGAAACTAAATTTAGACCCAGCCATTTCATCAACGATTTTTGTAACAACAGCAACTGACGTATTAGGATTCTTTATTTTCTTATACTTAGCACAGTTGTTCTTGCCGTTATTAATGTAATTTGATAAAATGATTTGAATTTTAACGTAGTAGTGTATTGAAGGAGTTATTCATGAATTTAGAAGAAATGAAAGAAAGACAGAAGCGCATTCGAAACTTCTCGATTATTGCGCATATCGACCATGGGAAATCTACTTTGGCCGACCGTATTTTACAAGCGACAGATACCGTTGCTGACCGTGAAATGCAAGACCAATTATTAGACTCAATGGATCTTGAAAGAGAACGTGGGATTACCATTAAATTAAATGCCGTTGAATTAACGTATGATGCTAAAGACGGTACGGAATATATTTTCCACTTAATCGACACTCCAGGGCACGTGGACTTTTCTTATGAAGTATCACGAAGCTTAGCCGCCTGCGAAGGAGCGATTCTTGTAGTAGATGCTGCTCAAGGGATTGAAGCACAAACATTAGCTAACGTTTATTTAGCGATTGACAACGACTTAGAAATCTTACCAGTCATCAATAAAATTGACCTTCCAGCGGCGGACCCTGAACGTGTTCGTACAGAAATCGAAGATGTAATTGGTATTGATGCGAGTGAAGCGGTTCTTGCTAGTGCAAAAGTCGGTATTGGAATTCCAGAAATCTTAGAACAAATTGTTGAAAAGGTTCCTGCACCAACTGGGGACTTAGAAGCACCTTTACAAGCGTTGATTTTCGACTCAGTCTATGATGCGTATCGTGGGGTTGTATTAAACGTCCGTATTCAAAACGGGATTGTAAAACCTGGTGATAAGATTCAATTAATGAGTAATGGGAAGACTTTCGATGTTGTGGATGTTGGTATTTTCTCACCAAAACCAATTAGTCGTGATTACTTAATGGTTGGAGATGTTGGTTACATCACCGCTTCTATCAAAACAATTCAAGATACGCGCGTAGGGGATACCGTTACTTTAGCGAATAATCCAGCTAGTGAACCATTAGATGGATATCGTAAAATGAACCCAATGGTATACTGTGGGTTATATCCAATCGATTCATCAAAATATAATGACTTACGTGATGCATTAGAGAAATTACAATTAAACGATGCTGCGCTTCAATTCGAAGCAGAAACATCACAAGCACTTGGATTTGGATTCCGTTGTGGATTCTTAGGATTACTCCATATGGACGTTATTCAAGAACGCCTAGAGCGTGAATTTGACTTAGACTTAATCACAACAGCTCCGTCTGTAATTTATCATGTACAAAAGACGGATGGTACAGAAGTGGTAGTATCAAACCCTGCAGAAATGCCGGACCAATCAAGCGTACAATCTATTGAAGAGCCATATGTAAAAGCTTCAATCATGGTGCCAAATGAATACGTAGGTAGCGTTATGGATATTTGCCAACGTAAACGCGGAACTTTTGTCACAATGGATTACTTAGATGAGTATCGTGTTAACGTAATTTACGAAATGCCACTTTCAGAAATCATCTTCGATTTCTTTGACTCGTTAAAATCAAGTACAAAAGGGTATGCATCTCTTGATTACGATTTAATCGGATATCGTGCAAGTAACCTTGTGAAGATGGATATCATGTTAAACGGTGAAGTTGTCGATGCCTTAAGTATTATTGTGCATAAGGAATTTGCTTATAATCGTGGTAAGGCGATTACTGAGAAACTTAGAAAACTTATTCCACGTCAACAATTTGAAGTTCCAATTCAAGCTGCGATTGGGAATAAGATTTTATCTCGTACAAACATTAAAGCATTGCGTAAAAACGTATTGGCAAAATGTTATGGTGGGGATATTTCTCGTAAACGTAAACTGTTAGAGAAACAAAAAGAAGGGAAGAAACGTATGAAGCAAGTGGGTTCTGTTGAAGTTCCACAAGAAGCCTTCATGTCTGTTCTAAACCTAAACGAAGAAGAAAAATAATAACTAGTAAAAAGGCGTCTGGTGCGCCTTTTTACTTTGAATTTGAAAGGAGATTAATGATGGAAAAAGAACGTCAACATTTTTATCGACAAATGCTTGCCATTGCGATTCCTGTTTCACTTCAAAGTTTATTAACGTCGTTTTTGAATACATTGGATACAATCATGATTTCATCTCTTGGTGATGCGAGTATTGCGGGTGTGGGGCTTGCGAATCAAGTGTTTTTCTTATTTACGTTAATTTGCTTTGGGATTCATACAGGGTCAGCAGTACTATTTTCGCAATATTGGGGAGTACGAGATGCAAAAAAAGTACAAGCTGTGAATCAGATGAGCTTAGTACTTTCGACAGCTGTAAGTGTTGTGTTCATGCTTCTTGGCGTATTATTCCCTTATGAAATATTGTATATTTTTACAAAAGATCCACTGGTGATTCAAGCCGGTGGAGATTACTTACGTGTGGCTGCTTTAAGTTATGTATTTACAGCATGGAGTTTTGCGATGACGAACGCGCTTCGTACAACGGGTAGTCCTAAAGTACCTTTAGTTGCTACCATTTGTAGCTTTATTACCAATGCATTTTTTAACTATGTATTTATTTTCGGTAAATTTGGGGCGCCAGCGCTTGGCGTTGTCGGAGCAGCCGTCGCTACATTAATCGCTCGTATGATTGAAGTAGGAGTTCTATTTAGTGTAGTTAGTTTTTATAGTGGACCAATTCATTTACCAATTGGACGTTATTGGCAAAAAATCTCAAAAGGTTTTTGGATGAGTTTTTGGGTGACTACTTTCCCAGTAATTGTCAATGAAACATTTTGGGCATTAGGACAAGTCTTCTATAGTGCAGCTTATGCGATGGTTGGGACACAAGCTACAGCGGCAATTCAAGTTGCCGTTGCGGTTCAAAATTTATCATTCATTTTAGTGCGTGGTGTCGGAAGTAGTTGTAGTATCATGCTAGGGAATAGAGTAGGACGTAATGAATTAGAGAAAGCTCAAAGCGAAGCCAAACGATTCTTAATCATTTCTCTTGTTATCGGAGTTGTGATTGGAGCCATTCAAAGTTTAACACCACAATGGACTTTATTGATGTTTGCGCATTTAAGTCCAGAAGTATTTGAACTTGGTATACAATTGCTTCAAATTATGGGTTTTATTTTCGTATTTAAAACATTGAATTCCATCATATTAGTTGGAATCCTTCGCGGTGGCGGGGATACACAGTACGGAATGAAACTTGAAATGGCTTGTGTATGGCTTATTGGAGTTCCACTTGCTCTTTTAGCGGCTGCGGTATGGCATTTCCCGGTTCAACTCGTTGTTATCTGTGCAGGTTCAGAAGAATTGTGTAAAGCTGTTATTGGCTTAAAACGAGTCTTTTCTGGAAAATGGATTCATCGTTTAGTTGAAGCATAGCCTTCTGATGATTAAAAAATGACGAACCTTTCTATTTTAGGGTTCGTCTTCTTTTTTTAGAGTGAAATATGATACAATAATATAAAATAACAACTGAGGAGCTAAAGCCTTATGACAAACTTATATGGAAGCTTAGAAGCTGGTGGTACAAAGTTTATTTGTGCCGTAGCTGATGAAGAATTTAACACAGTTGAGGAACTTCAATTTCCGACAACCACTCCAAAAGAGACATTAAAAAAGACTGCAGATTTTTTTGCTAAATTCAAAAATCTAAAAGCAATTGGAATCGGGTCATTTGGACCAATTGATGTAGACCCAAAATCTAAGACTTACGGATATATCACAACAACGCCAAAACCAAATTGGTCAAATGTGGATGTGGTTGGAACATTAAAGAAAAGACTAGATGTGCCAATGTACTTTACAACGGATGTAAACAGTTCTGCGTATGGAGAAGTCTATGCTCGTAACAATCGTGGAGAAAACATCGAAACACTAGTGTATTACACAATCGGTACTGGAATTGGTGCGGGTGTGATTCAACGTGGTGAATTTATTGGAGGCACTAGTCATCCTGAAATGGGACATGTTTATGTTTGTAAGCATCCAATCGATGTTGCTAATAACTTCGATGGTGTTTGTCCTTTCCATAAAGGTTGTCTTGAAGGTCTTGCTGCTGGTCCAAGTTTAGAAGCACGTACTGGAGTCCGTGGAGAACATATTGATATTACTAGTGATGTGTGGGATGTTCAGGCAAGTTATATCGCTCAAGCTGCTATCCAAGCAACACTAACTTTCCGTCCTGAAAAAATCGTATTTGGTGGGGGAGTAATGGCTCAAAACCATATGGTGGAACGCGTTCATCGTATGTTTGAGGAATTACTAAACGGATATGTACCAACACCACCAGTAAAAGACTTTATTGTTACTCCAGCCGTTGAGAATAACGGGTCTGCTACTTTAGGAAACTATGTTTTGGCAAAAAGCTTAGTAAAATAATTTTCCGGTGTGTAATTGCTTTGCAAAATTAACAAATGAAAACTTTACCGCAAGGCTTTTCATTTTCCTCATAATCTAGTACAATAGATAAGGATACACATATTGAAGGGAGAGAAAGCCAAATGTCAACAGGAGCATGGATTTTAATCGTGATTCTTGCTGCAATCGCAGGTGCGATCGGTGGTTTCTTTATCGCACGTCGTACAATGATGAACTACTTTGTAGAAAACCCACCATTTGATGAAGATATGATTCGTAGTATGATGACTCAAATGGGTCAAAAACCATCTGAACAAAAAGTTCGTCAAATTGCTGCTTCAATGAAAGCACAAGCTAAAAAAAGAGCTAAAAAGTAAAGTAAAAAACCATCGGAAACTTCCGATGGTTTTTTTCGTTATACCGTATACGGTATAACGTTATTTTTTTACAGGTAATTCATATACATAATTTGGATCAATTTCTTTATCGAGTTCATCGAATTTTTGAATCAGTACTTGATCGTAATTTGCGATTTCTTCTTTTGTTAGTTTTTGGTCTGCAATATAGATTGGGTCGCCAATTCTTACATGCATTTTTTTACGTTTAATAATATCCTTGAATGTTAACGGTCCTTGATACACCATTGGAACGATAGGGGCTTTTGCTAGACGAGCAATCATGACTGCGCCACCTTTCATCTCGTTTGAGTATCGTGTTCCAGTTGGGAAGATAACAAGGGCTTTTTTGTTTTCTTTAATTTGTTGTACTGGATATTTAATTGCGCTTGGGCCTGGTTTTTCACGATTTACCGGGAAAGCACCAAGTTTTTTAATAAACCAAGCGAATGGTTTTGGTTTGAATAATTCTTGTTTTGCCATTAAGACAAGCGGTTGAGGATAAACAGCAATCGCCATCATCACAGGATCTAACCATGAACGGTGAGGGGCTACAAGCACATACCCTGTGTCTTTAGGTACTTTTTCTCGACCTTGGTAATCACCAAATCCATTTAATAGAACCAGTAGTCCGCGAACTATCCAAATAGTGATTTTGTATATCATAACATTCTCCTTTATTTCATCTGTAATTGTAGTATGCGTGAATTTAGCTGTTTTTGCAAGTTCAAAACACTTAGGTAAGCCCGCGATTTTTAGCTGAGGTATGGTATAATAAAGTTAACAATTTTACGGGGGATTTCCTATGAAAGAATATAAAATTAGCTATTTTCGACTTAGTTTAGTCTTATTAGGATATTTATTATACAATGTTATCTATTTTCTGTTGGATTATTCTGCAGGATACGCATTCTTTATCGTCTGGCCAGTCTTCTTTTTATCTTTGGCAATCATTGTGTTAGGGAATATTTTTATTTTTAGAGATATAGTAAAAATCAGAGATACTTACCAAAAGAACAAAACGATTCAATTAACCAGTATGATTCAACTCATTGCAGCTTGTATTGGCTTCTGTTTGCAACTGACGAATTTAGCTTATGGAAATTGGTGGCCTATTAATTATGTGGAACATTATCCACTTTTAGTTGCAACATGCATCCTCTATTCGGTAATTTTCATTATCGGTGTTATTCAAAAAAGAGTAGTAGAGCAACAAGAAAAGACATCATCCATTTTCAGTTTAGTTTTTGGGGCTTGCGTGGTCTTACTGTGTAACTTCTTACTTTTCACGAATAGTAAAGCGTCTGTCTTCGATGCAAACAAACAATATGTACAGGAGTTTAAAGATTTCGGATTTACCGGAAAAGTAGAGGTTCGAGAAAAAAATCATGTAATTGAACCTTATGTTGGTTCTCGTACAACTTTACATTATGATGAGAGGTTATCTGATGGCACTTATTTCTGGGAGTTAATTGATGTCGTTGAAGTTCGCAACGGGACTCACGTAACACAGTTGGATGATCAACTCGCACAGGAGATTAGTAAGTATCTGGACACTGTTGAGGAAAAAGAGTTATTTGAACAGGTGAAAAAGCAAGAATTCCAATTCGTACTATTTCTCTATAAAGACTTAATTAGAAAACGAAAAATTGATACAGAACTAATCGATAAAGTGAATAATGCGGCAGGGTTCAAACTAGTAGAAAAATACGGTTTAAGCATTTATCCAAAAAATCCTCCAGACTTTTATAGCGTCATTATTAAAAATGCTCTTAAAAATAGAAAAAATGGCGATACTGAAGTTGCTGGGTTTTATAATATCGATATTCCTATTCAATCAATGATTGTTAATTTTGGGTATATTAATTATCTTGAATTGGATCAATTTCTAAAAGATAAAAATGCAAATCGAGTAGATTATCTCAA
>CALALK010000007.1 GCA_937923125.1 uncultured Carnobacterium sp. | reverse complement strand
AAGGCCGTTGGAGGATCAACGATAGAAGAAGTGGTTCATCAAGCAGCTTCTATTCCTGTATATAATGGATGGAAAATCGGAATTGGCTGGTATGCAAGCGACTTTGGTCAACAAATCTTACCAACGAAAGAAGACTTAGATAAAGCTTCAACAGACGTACCTATCTGCTTAATCGCAGGGGATGCGCATACGATTTGGCTGAATTCCAAGGCGCTAGAAGTGTTGGAGTTAACACCAGAAGCTATCCCACAAAACATTGGTGGAGAAGCAGTAATGCAAGACGGCGAACTGACAGGCGTATTTCTGGAAGCAAAAGCTATCTATTATTTATCAAAAGTATTATCAGTCTATAAAAATGACGAAGAACAAGCCTTAAAAGAGTATATGGCTTACCTAAACCAAATGGGCGTGACCGCTGTTGGAGATGTTGCTTTAACGGGTGAGAGTCCAGATGACATTGTGTATCCAGAACTCTATGCTAAAGTGGAAAAGGATGCAACAGTACGTGTAAGCTTCTTCCCAGCGATGCGTGAAGAAGTTGAACGTAACCGTGAGCTCTACAAGACATACCGCTCAGAGATGCTCCAAATGGGGGGCGTAAAACAATTTTATGATGGCGTGACAAGTTCGCATACGGCTTATTTAAAAGAGCCGTATCCGATGCCTTTCTTTGAAGGAGACGTGGGTGGTCCACTCTTAACAGAAGAGAAGATGGAACGCTTAACGCTTCTTGCTAACAAAGAGGGATGGCCGATGCGAATTCATACAGTTGGAGATAAGGCGATTGCATTGACTCTACAAAACTTCAAAAAAGCGCAGGAAGAGACTCCTTTTGACGCACCAAATAAATTCAATACCATTGAACATTTGGAAGTGATGGATCCAACAGACCTTCCATTAACTGCTCAGCCTTCATTAATCGTTTCAGTGCAACCAAGTCATTTATTGGTCGGCTATGAGACTCTAGATGAAGAAGTTGGAGCAGAGCGTGCGCGTCATATGTTCCCGTTCAAATCGTTCTTAGAAGAGGGAGCAACACTTGGATTTGGAACAGACACGCCAGTTGTACTGGACGTGACGCCGTTTGAATCCATGTTTAATGCGGTAGCTCGTCAAACAAAAGAACAGCTGCCAGTTCCATGCTTAATGCCCGAACAACGGATTTCTATTGGAGAGGCATTAAAGGCGCATACGAGTGGGGCAGCAAAAGCGCTCAGTCGTTTAGACATTGGCACACTAGAAGTAGGATCTTTAGCAGATTTTGTGATTCTAGACCAAAATATTCTGGAAGCTGAACCTGTTCAATTGTTAAATACGAACGTACTTGCAACATATGTGAATGGAAAATGTGTCTATAAAAAATAAATAAAAGGCTAGATAGAGCAATCTAACTAGCCTTTTTTCATTGCATAGAGTTCTTTCAAAATTGTTCTTTTTATGAAAATTACAAACAATAATTCCTAATTTAAAAGGAATGTAAGCTTTTTAAATTTTGAAAATAGTTTGAAATTCAAAATAAATCTTTAAAAAAGGTTTGACATTCAAACTATCTCTCGTATATACTTTGATTATCAAATGATTTGATATTCAAACAAAAAGGAGAACATCTTTTATGGAACCAACTCTAGAGACCATAAACGGGTATTTGGTGGACGTCTTTAATCAAATGCTCGACATTGAAGAATCTTCGCTGGCGCAAAGCCAATTTAATGATTTATCCATTAAAGAGATGCATGCCATTGAAGCGATTGGAATGTATAACGAACATACGACAACAGAAGTCGCTAATAAATTAAATGTAACCGTTGGGACGCTGACAGTTGCAGTGAATGCTTTAGTGAAAAAAGGCTATGTTGTTCGTTTGAAGAGTGAAACCGATCGAAGAATTGTAATTTTAGGTCTGACCAAGAAAGGTCGCTTACTTTATCGTCTTCATCGTAAATTCCACGAGAAGTTAGTTTTAAAAACAATCGAGGGAATGAATGCTGAAGAAATGGCAGTTCTTGTTAAAGGACTTCATAATTTATATGATTTCTTACACGAGGCTGTACTAGCAAATCAAGAAGGGAAGTAGACATTGTGGGGGTTCAAGTGATAGCGACAAGTTCCTATCTCCCAACGTCCGTCATTACAAATGATGACTGGGCGAAACGAGTAGATACTTCTGATGAATGGATCGTTAAGAGAACAGGAATCAAAACCCGATATTGGGCAAAAGAACAGACAACAAGTGATTTGGCGACAATTGCCGCAAAACGCTTAATTGAAAAGAGTAATATCTCTCCTGAATCCATTGAATTTATCATTGTAGCAACGATGACACCTGATGCAGCAAGTCCTTCTTGCGCGTCCCTAGTACAAGGAGCAATTGGGGCAACGAATGCATTTGCGTTCGATGTCAGTGCGGCTTGTAGCGGATTTGTCTTTGCCTTATCCACAGGATTAAAAATGTTGGAACACGGACAAAGAAAATACGGAATCGTCATCGGAGCGGAAACAATGCTCAGTTCACTCGATTGGGAAGACCGCTCAACGGCTATTCTCTTTGGAGATGGCGCTGGAGCTGTTCTTTTACAAAAAGATGAAGAGCCATTTTTATTGGCGGAAACATTACAAAATGATGGACAGAAATCTGAGGCGTTAGTCGCTGGAAAAAGAATGACAAATCAAACACTTTCAACCATGACAATGGATGGTCGAGGCGTTTATGAATTAGTCAGCAAAACTGTTCCAGTCAATATCCAAGATACTTTACAAAAGGCTGGATATACTGCCGACGATATTGATTTGTACTTGTTACATCAAGCAAATCGTCGTTTAGTCGAACAAGTGGCTAAGAAATTAAAACAACCGATTGAAAAATTCCCAATGAATATCGATCACGTTGGAAACACTTCGGCTGCAAGTATTCCGATTTTACTCAATGAACTGGTAGAAAACGGGACATTGAAAATCGGAGAACATAAAAAATTACTTTTATCAGGTTTTGGCGGTGGCCTTGCCTGGGGAAGTATCACAATCACACTATAATTTATAAAAATATTGGAGGAAAACACAATGACATTTGAAAAAATTCAAGCAATTATCGTAGATCAATTAGGTAAAGAGGAAGAAGAAGTACAATTAACAACTCGTCTTAAAGATGAATTAGACGCAGACAGCTTAGATTTATTCCAAATCATCAACGATATCGAAGATGAATTCGATGTGAAAATCGATACTGAAGAAGGACTAGAAACAGTTCAAGACTTAGTAAACTACGTTGATGCTCAATTAGCTGACAAATAATTTTAAAAAGGGATGGTAACACATGAAATCAAGAATCTGCGACATGATTGGAATTGAATATCCGATTATCCAAGGAGGGATGGCATGGGTTGCAAATCCTGCGCTTGCAAGTGCAGTGTCCAATGCCGGTGGTTTAGGAATCGTTGCATGTGGACACGCTCCTGGCGATGTCGTTAAGGGATTCATCGAAGAGATGGAACGTTTAACAGACAAACCATATGGTGTAAATATTATGCTATTAAGTCCATTTGTTGATGAAGTTGTGGATGTCGTTTGTCAGGCTGGCGTGAAAGTGGTTTGTACCGGTGCTGGTAACCCTGGCAAATACATGGCGAAATTTAAAGAAGCAGGAATTACTGTAATTCCAGTTGTAGCTTCAGTTGCTCTAGCAAAAAGAATGGAAAAAGAAGGCGCGGACGCTGTTGTTGTAGAAGGAATGGAAGCAGGCGGACATATCGGTAAGTCTACGACCATGGCTCTTTTACCACAAGTAGTCGATGCGGTGAATATTCCAGTAATCGGTGCTGGAGGAATTGGTGACGGACGCGGAATGGCAGCGGCTTTAATGCTTGGTGCTGATGCAGTTCAACTTGGAACTCGTTTCCTTGTTGCGACTGAATGTACTGCGCACGATAACTTCAAAGCTTCTGTATTAAAAGCTAAAGATATCGATACTGTTATTACAGGACAAATTACAGGACACCCTGTACGTGTGTTACGTAATAAATTAACAAAAATTTATCTGCAAGCTGAAAAAGAGGAAACTAGTAAAGAAAATCCAGACTTTGAACGCTTAGAAGATATTGGACGTGGAGCTCTACGTAGAATCGTAGTTGAAGGGGATACTCAAATGGGATCAATGATGGCTGGTCAAATTGCTGGTTTAATTTCAAAAGAACAAAGCTGTTCTGAAATTATCCAAGAATTGATGGCAGAATCCCATGAAGTCATCCAAAAACAACTTGCACGTTTTTAATTAAATGAAAAAGGAATGGTGAAATATGCTTATTTAGCATACTTCCACCATTTTTTTTACAGCGCAATAGGAGGAAACTCATGAAAATCGCATTTTTATTTCCAGGTCAGGGGAGTCAAAAAGCACAAATGGGCTTAGAAATAGCTGACAACTTCGAAGTGGCAAAAGCTGTCTTTGAAGAAGCGAGTAGCGTTCTGTCCTATCGTGTGACGGACATTCTTTCAGAAGAACCTGCCGCACGAATCAATCAAACAGAATATACGCAACCGTTGTTATTAACGGTTTCACATGCAATCGCAAGCGTCTTAGAACAAGAAGGAATCACACCGGATGTGACTGCAGGATTATCTCTTGGTGAATACTCAGCTTTAGTAGAAGCAGGAGTCCTTGAATTTAAGGAAGCATTAAACCTAGTTGCAAAACGTGGTCAATATATGCAAGAAGCAGTTGTAGAAGGCGAAGGGAAAATGGTAGCCGTTCTAGGTCTAGAAGACAATGTTATCGAAACCATTTGCCGTGAAGTGTCTACTCAAGAAGCTCTTGTAGTTCCTTCAAACTACAACACACCAGGACAATTAGTGATTGGTGGACACGCTTCTGCAGTAGATATCGCAAGTGAAAAATGCTTAGAAGCTGGCGCAAAAAGAGCCGTACCACTTGTGGTATCTGGACCTTTCCATACACCATTAATGGAAGAAGCAAAAGTTCGTTTTGCTCCTGTGATGGAGGTAGCCGAGTTACACGAAAGTACATGCCCTGTATTAAGCAATACGCTTGGTACACCGCATGAAGGGATTCCTTCAAAAGACGTTCTCTGTGATCAAATTACAAATGCCGTGAAATGGAAACAAAATGTAGAGTGGATGCTTCAAGAGGGCGTAGATGTCTTTATTGAAGTAGGTCCTGGAAAAACATTGACGCAAATGGTGAAACAAATTGCCAAAGCAAAAGGTGCTTCTGTTCAATTATTCCACACAGATAGCCTTAAAGCAGTGACAGAAACCATTGAAAAAGTAAAGGAACTGAAAGGATAACGAAATGAAATTTAAAGATAAAACAGTTGTTGTAACAGGTAGCCGTCGTGGTATCGGACTAGGAATCGCGTTAGAATTCGCTAAACTTGGCGCTAACGTTGTCTTAAACGGTACTCGTGAAATTGATGCAGAAACACTGGCACAATTTGATGCTTATCCTGGTGAAGTAATGACATTTGTTGGAGACGTTTCGAAATTCGACGTAGCTGAAAACTTTATTAACGAAGTAAAAGAGCGTTTTGGACGCATCGATGTGTTAGTCAATAACGCTGGAATTACGCGTGATGGTTTATTAATGCGTATGAGTGAATCTGATTTTGACGATGTAATGAATATTAACTTAAAAGGATACTTCAATATGATTCGTTTTGCGACTCCAGTTTTCGTAAAACAAAAATCAGGAAGCATTATTAACATTACAAGTATCGTTGGGGTTACAGGAAACGCAGGTCAAGCAAACTACGCTGCAAGTAAAGCCGGCATCATTGGTTTAACAAAATCGGTTGCTAAAGAAATCGGTTCTCGCGGTATTACAGTGAATGCTGTTGCTCCTGGATACATCGATACAGATATGACACAAGCATTACCTGAAAAGATTCGTAATGAATGGGAAAAACAAATCCCAGTACGTCGTTTCGGTACAGTAGAAGACATTGCAGAAGCCTGTGTGTTCTTAGCAGAAGCTAAATACGTTACAGGACAAGTGTTAAACGTTAACGGCGGATTATACATGTAATCTCTTAAAGGAGGAAAACAATGAATCGAGTAGTAATTACAGGAATGGGAGCAATCACTCCTTTAGGAAATGATGTAACTAGCTTCTGGGAAGGCCTCAAAGAAGGTAAGAACGGAATTGCTCCAATTACAAAATTTGATAAAAAAGACTTAGATGTTCATGTGGCGGCTGAAGTAAAAGACTTCGATGCTACAAAATACATGGATCGTAAAGAAGCAAAACGTATGGATTTATTCTGTCAATACGGACTAGCTGCAGCAATCCAAGCCGTTGAAGATAGCGGCATTACTCCAGAAAACACAGACTACGACCGCTTTGGCGTTATGGTTGGTTCTGGAATCGGTGGGTTAACAGTGATGGAAAGCCAAATCATCAAAATGCATGATAAAGGCCCAACACGTGTAGCACCATTATTCGTTCCAATGGCAATCGGAAACATGGTTGCAGGAAACATTTCAATGAAAATCGGAGCTCGTGGTGTATGTACATCATTAGTGACAGCCTGTGCAACAGGAACACATGCCATCGGGGAAGCATTCCGTAACATTAAACATGGTTACTCAGATGTCATTTTAGCTGGTGGTGCTGAAGGTTCTATCTGTGAAATCGGAATTGCAGGATTCGCAGCTTTAACGGCCCTTTCAAGCAGTGACAATCCAGATGCAGCTTCATTACCATTTGATAAAAAACGTGGCGGATTCGTAATGGGTGAAGGAGCAGGGGTTCTTGTTCTTGAAAGCCTAGAACACGCACAAAAACGTGGCGCTAAAATTTATGCAGAAGTCGTTGGATATGGTGCTACAGGAGATGCTTACCATATGACAGCTCCAAATCCTGATGGAAGTGGTGCTGGTAAAGCTATCTTACAAGCTATCGAAGAAGCAGGAGTGGCTCCAAGTGAAGTAGACTACGTGAATGCTCACGGTACTGGTACTCCAGCAAACGATTCAGCTGAAACAACTTCAATTCGTTATGCGTTAAAAGAAGCTGCCGATAAGGTTCATGTTTCAAGTACAAAATCAATGACAGGACACTTATTAGGAGCTGCTGGTGCTATCGAAGCAATCGCCTGCGTTAAAGCAGTTGAAGAAGACTTCGTACCACCAACGATTAATTTAACAGAACAAGACGAAGCGTGTGACTTAAACGTAACTCCAAACGTTGGAGTTTCTACAAAAGTAGACGTAGCAATTAGTAATTCGTTAGGTTTCGGTGGACATAATGCCGTAATCTGCGTGAAGAAATGGAAGGATTAATACATGAATGTTGAAGAAATTAAAGAACTAATGACTTTGTTCAATGATTCAAACATGACTGAGTTTCATTTATCAAACGAAGAGTTCGAAGTGCAATTTAGTAAACGTGAGGAATATCCTCAAGTCGTTTCTAATGCCGTTGCACCAGTCGCAAACGTGGCGACTCCAGTAGAAGCTGCACCAGTGAGTGCCGCTCCTTCTGCTGAAGCTCAAGAAGCTCCACAAGTAGCAACAGATGCAAAATACATTACAAGCCCAATCGTTGGGGTGGTTTACTTACAATCTTCACCAGATGCAGATCCATTTGTACAAGTGGGTAAACAAATCACTTCAAACGACACTGTATGTATTATCGAAGCAATGAAAATCATGAACGAAATTAAGAGCGACTTCAATGGTGAAGTTGTGGAAGTCCTTGTTGAAAACGGCCAAATGGTTGATTTCGGACAAAAACTATTTGCGATTCGCTAAACCCAATTTTAGGAGGAAATTAAGATGAACATTATGACTGTAACTGACGTAGCTGAGTTAATTCCTAACCGTTACCCAATTTTATTTATTGACCGTGTAGATGAATTAGTACCAGGTGAGCACGTTGTGGCACGTAAAAACGTGACATTTAACGAAAGCTTCTTCCAAGGACATTTCCCTGGTGAACCTGTAATGCCTGGTGTGTTAATCGTTGAAGCATTAGCACAAGCGGGTTCAATTCCATTATTGAAATTAGATTCTTTCAAAGGAAAAACAGCTTACTTAGGTGGATTAAACAATGTTAAATTCCGTCAAAAAGTAACTCCAGGAGATGTGTTAACACTTCAAGTGGATATCGTGAAATTAAAAGAATATGCAGGAATCGGTAAAGGCGTTGCTTATGTCGATGGTAAGAAAGTCGCAGAAGCTGAATTAACCTTTATTATTGGACGTTAAGCCTATGTTTAATAGAGTACTAATCGCAAACCGTGGAGAGATTGCTTGCCGCATTATTCGTGCTTGTCGCGAGTTAGGAATTGAATCGGTGGCAATCTATTCCCAAGCGGATAAAGATGCTCTTCATGTACAATTAGCCGACCATGCCGTTTGTATCGGACCTGCTGCTTCAAAAGATTCTTACTTAAAAGTTGAAAATATTTTGAGCGCAGCCGTTATAACAGGTGCACAAGCGATTCACCCAGGATTTGGATTCTTATCGGAGAATGCCAAATTTGCCAAAATGTGTGCGGAATGCAATATCACTTTCATTGGGCCTTCAAGCGAAGTCATCTCTCAAATGGGGGATAAAGCAGAAGCCCGTAAGCAAATGATTGCAGCAAACGTACCGGTGATTCCTGGTAGTGATGATGTTGTCGCAACTGTTGAAGAAGGAATTGAACTCGCACAGCGTATTGGGTTCCCGCTTCTAATTAAGGCAGTTGCTGGTGGTGGCGGTAAAGGAATTCGTCGTGTTGAAACAGTTGAAGAATTTGAACATCAATTTGTGACAGCGCGCCAAGAAGCCTTACAAGCCTTCGGAAATGCCGACGTGTACATGGAACGGATTATCTATCCAGCAAAACATATTGAAATTCAAATTTTAGCCGACCAACACGGAAATGTGGTTCACCTAGGAGAGCGTGACTGTTCACTTCAACGTAAAAATCAAAAGATTATCGAAGAAGCGCCAAGTCCATCTCTTTCTTCTCAACTCAGAAGAGAAATGGGGGAAGCAGCTGTTCGTGCTGCTAAAGCAGTTGGCTATCAAAACGCAGGAACGATTGAGTTTCTTGTGGATGAAGAAAAACATTTCTATTTCATGGAAATGAACACACGTATTCAAGTAGAACATCCGATTACAGAAATGATTACGAATGTGGATCTTGTGCAACAACAAATTAAAATTGCTGCAGGAGAAGAATTACCATTTACCCAAGAGGATATTACGTTCCAAGGACATGCGATTGAATGTCGTTTAAACGCGGAAAATCCATTTGAAGGATTCCGTCCTTCTCCAGGGAAAGTAACGTTCTTACACCAACCTGTTGGTGGTATGGGCGTTCGTATTGAATCAGCGCTGTATACAGGATATCAAATTCCACCATTCTACGATTCAATGTTAACGAAGTTGATTGCACACGGTAAGACTCGTGAGGAAGCCATTCTTCGCATGAAACGCATGCTCTTTGAACTTGTAGTAGAAGGCGTGGATACAAACCAAGAATTCGTAGAAGATTTATTAGATTCAAAAGCCTTCAAACGCGGAGATTATACAACTGCGTATGTTGAAACTGAATTTTTGAAACACTGGAATCAACCAAAAGAGAAATAGAATGATTTAGTAAAGGAGTGATTAGATGGGTCTGTTTAGAAAACGGTCGTATATCACCATCAATCCTACCAAAGTAGACTTATCTGAACAGTCTGAGTTACCTACAGTTCCGGATGGGAAATGGGTGAAATGTCCTTCTTGTGACAACATTGTTTACAAAGAAGACTTAGGATCCTTAAAAGTTTGTCCGCACTGTGATGCTCATTTTAGAATTAATGCGGCTGAACGATTAGCCATTACAGTAGATACATTCCAGGAACTCTTTGAGGATGAAAAGCCAAAAGTAGATGTAGCCTTTCCGGGGTACGAAGCGAAATTGGAGAAAGCCTCAAAAGTAGCCAAAGAAAATGAAGCTGTAACAGTCGGTGTGGCAACGATTGGGGAAGAATCCTTTATTTGTTGTGTTATGAACTCATTCTTTATGATGGGGTCAATGGGACAAGTCGTTGGTGAGAAAATCACGAAGGCTTTCCAAGAAGGAATCAAACGCCAATTACCAGTTGTGATTTTTACCGCTTCAGGTGGCGCCAGAATGCAAGAAGGAATTTTCTCTCTTATGCAAATGGCGAAAATCTCAGGAGCTGTGGAAGAACACCATCAAGCTGGATTATTCTATTTAACAGTATTGACGGATCCAACAACAGGAGGCGTCACAGCAAGCTTTGCAATGCAAGGCGACATTATTTTAGCAGAACCAAAAGCTATCGTTGGATTTGCTGGAAAACGTGTGGTGGAACAAACCATGAACCAAAAACTTCCAGATGATTTCCAACAAGCTGAAACGGTTCTTGAGCAAGGATTTATCGATGCGGTAGTTCACCGTAAAGAAATGAAGAAGATGATTCATCGTCTACTTGTCCTTCATAGAAAGGAGTCGAATGCATGAAACCAATGAAAATTGTTTCGTTGGCGCGTGATGTGAAACGCCCAACGACAAAAGAATGGATTAACGCCGTATTTGACGACTTTATTGAATTACATGGTGACCGTTACTACGCCGATGATAAAGCTCTTGTAGGTGGAATCGCGACGTTAAACGGCAAACCTGTGACAGTAATTGGGATGGAGAAGGGACATACGCTTCAAGAAAACTTGAAGACAA
>CALALK010000006.1 GCA_937923125.1 uncultured Carnobacterium sp. | reverse complement strand
AACTACGAAGAGAAACTACATCTCGTCGCTGATTTCTATAAACGCCAAGAGCACTATGATGAATTAGAAAAAGAAATTCAAAAGAACTATCCTGAGGCAACACAGCTTGCTTCAATCGTTTCAAAATTACAAGAGATGAATAAATAAACTCAAGGAGTGAAATTATGGCATTCGAAGGATTATCAGATCGCCTGCAAAATGCGATGACTTCCGTTTCTCGAAAAGGAAAAATTACGGAAGCTGACTTAAAACAAATGATGCGTGAAGTGCGTCTTGCGCTTTTAGAAGCCGACGTTAACTTCAAAGTTGTAAAAGACTTCGTGCGTAAAGTGAACGAACGTGCATTAGGTGCCAATGTGCTTGAAGCATTATCACCAGCACAACAAGTCGTTAAAATCGTTAACGAAGAATTAACAGAATTAATGGGTGGCGAACAAGCGCCGTTCCGTTTCGAAGCGAAACCGCCAACGGTAGTGATGATGGTCGGTCTACAAGGGGCCGGTAAAACTACGACTGCTGGTAAATTGGCTTCCTTCATGGCAAAACATGAAAAGAAACGCCCATTACTAGTTGCTGCCGACGTGTACCGTCCAGCCGCGATTGACCAATTACAAACATTAGGGAAACAATTAAACTTCCCAGTGTTCTCACTTGGAAATCAAGTAAGCCCAGTGGAAATCGCAAAACAAGCGATTGAAAAAGCGAAAATCGATGGTCGCGACTTAGTCATTATCGATACGGCCGGTCGTTTGCATATTGACGAAAACTTGATGGAAGAATTACAAAACATCAAGGCAGTCGCAAATCCAAGCGAAATCTTACTCGTTGTCGACTCAATGACAGGGCAAGATGCCGTAAACGTGGCTCAAACATTTAATGAACGTTTGGACATCTCAGGGGTTATCCTTACAAAACTTGATGGGGACACTCGTGGTGGTGCGGCTCTATCGATTCGTTCCGTTACTGGAAAACCAATTAAGTTTACAGGTCGTGGGGAAAAATTAGAAGACTTCGAAATCTTCTATCCAGAACGTATGGCTTCTCGTATTCTTGGTATGGGGGATATGATGACCCTTATCGAGAAGGCGCAACAAGACTTCGATGAAGCAAAAGCGCAAGAGATGGCGGATAGAATTAAAGCAAACACTTTTGACTTTAATGACTTTATCGACCAATTAGACCAAGTGAATAAGATGGGACCACTAGAAGACATCTTGAAGATGATTCCAGGGTTAAATAAAATGGCTGGTCTAAACGACTTAAAAGTGGATCCAAAAGATACAGCACGTATGAAAGCTATTGTCTTATCAATGACTCCACAAGAACGTGAAAATCCAGATATCTTATCACAAGCTCGTCGTAAACGGATTGCGGCAGGTTCGGCTCGTCCTCTTGCTGAAGTGAACCGTTTAATTAAACAATTCAACGAGTCTAAGAAGATGATGAACCAAATGTCCAACGGTAATATGAAAGGCTTAGAAGGCATGATGAACCAAATGGGCATGGGCGGACGTGGAAACAAACTCGCTCAAATCGGTATGCAACAATACGCACGCCGTCAAAAACAAAATAAATTGAAAAAATTAAAGAAAAAACGTTAGGAAACAGCGTTATAAAATAATTTAAACCGCAACATCTTACTGTCTAGTAAGGTTGCGGTTTTTTTATGGTGAAGATAACGCAAAGAAAGGAGAACTCAATGGGAAACCAAACTAAAACATGGCATGTCATTCCAGCAGTAGTCGCAACGGCGATTATGAGCTTTTGTGGCGTGTTGATTGAAACTGCAATGAACGTTACCTTCCCGACCCTTATGACAGAATTCAATACAGATTCTTCAGGGATTCAATGGGTCACAACAGGATACTTACTAGCCATTGCGATTGTCGTGCCAATTACGGCTTATTTAACACGAAACTACACGATTCGCCAACTCTTCTTGGCAGCGAACCTTTTATTTATTGGTGGGGTCTTAATTGACTGTATTTCACCAAACTTATTGATTTTATTACTCGGACGCTTTATGCAAGGGATAGGAACAGGGATTGCACTTCCGCTAATGTTCCATATCGTATTATCCCAAGTTCCGCTTCATCAACATGGAACCGTCATTGGGATTGGAGCAATGACAACAGCACTAGCTCCACCAATCGGTCCAACATTTGGCGGGGTTGTCTCAAGCGCATTTGGATGGCGTGCGATTTTCTACGCATTGATTCCATTTTTAGTATTCTCGTTAGTGATGGGACTTTGGGCGATTCCAACAGAAGAATCTCCGAAGAAACAACCATTCAACTTAATGGCGTTTGTGACATTAGGAATTGGACTTGCAAGCTTACTGATGGCGATTGAACATTTATCAGTTGTCTATCTTGGAGTAGTAGTCGTGGCTTTTGCAGCGTTCTTTTACTTTAACCGAGAAAATGCACTCTTGTCGTTCAAACCGTTCCAATTTGCGACGTTTAACGCGACATTATATATCGTCTTAGCTTTCCAAGGAATGGTACTCGGATTATCGTTTATTTATCCAAACTACATTCAATTAGCGTGGGGCGAAACAGCTACAGTGGCAGGGCTCTTTATGTTCCCTGGGGCTGCGATGGTAGCCGTTCTTTCAGCCTTGTCTGGTCGCTGGTATGATAAAGCAGGTCCACTAAAGCCACTCTTAACAGGGTTAATCTTTGCAGTTGTTGGGGGAGTATCCATCAGCTTCTTCTTCCCAGGATTAACGATTTATCCTTTATTAGCCCTCAACGTCATCTTTATGACAGGGATTGGATTTGTAATGGGAAGTAACGTAACATATTCGTTAGCTCAGTTGAAACCGGAAATTCAAGCGGATGGAAATAGTATCGTGAATACCTTGCAACAGTTCACTGGTGCAATTTCAACAACGATTATCGCTCGTATTTTCAGCTCGTTTGATTCGAACTTAGTAACAGCAGGACAAACAAGTATCATCTTTGTAACGACTTTAGGAGTTTTGGCACTTGTTGTCTTCTTATGGATTTATCCGCAAACACAAAAGAAAAACTAAGTAATAGGCAATCCTTTTCCAACAAGAGAAGGATTGTCTTTTTTAGAACTTATTGTATGAAATAGATAGTCGACTATAGTACAATAGATTGACGCGTGAAAGGAGAGAAACATGTATTTATTAAAGAAATTATCATGGTTTTTTAAATTAGAGTGGAAACGATACACGATTGGAATCATTGCATTATCGCTCGTCAGTGTATTCAACCTCATTCCGCCAAGAGTGATTGGGGAAGTCGTCGATTCCATCGACCTCAAGACGCTAACAACATCGTCTTTATTATGGAACTTACTGCTATTGCTCCTTTCAGCAGTTGCCATGTACGGACTCCGTTTCGTGTGGCGCCTTTTTATCTTTGGGACTGCGAACTCGTTAGGGCAGAGACTGAGAAACCAATTATACGAACACTTTACAAGCATGTCTCCGAGCTTCTATCAAAAGTATCGATCTGGGGACTTAATGGCGCATGCGACCAATGATGTGAGTGCTATTGTCATGACTGCAGGCGGAGGTGTGATGTCGGCTGTCGATGCCTCGATTACAGCGTTAGTGACGCTGGCGACGATGTTTTTTGTGCTGGATTGGCGAATGACACTCGTTGCGATTATTCCATTGCCACTACTTGCGATTGCGACGAATATTGTCGTTCGTGCAGAGCATCAGAGCTATAAGGAATCACAAGAAGCCTTCTCCTTACTGAATAATCATGTGAACGAGAGTGTTTCTGGAATAAAAGTGACGAAATCTTTTGGTTATGGTGAAAAAGAAACAGCGTCGTTTTGGAAAACGAACCAAGATGCATGGAAGAAGAATAACCACGCTGCAAAATATAATAATCTATTCGATCCAATTGTTCTTATTTTCGTGGGTCTCAGCTACTTAATCAGTTTGGGATATGGTGGATATTTAATCCAACGCGGAGAATTTACAGTTGGGGAAATGATTACCTTTATGACGTATTTAGATATGCTGGTGTGGCCGCTTCAAGCCATTGGTTGGCTCCTGAATATCGGTCAACGTGCAAGTATCTCATATCGTCGTATTGAAAAATTAATGGAAGAAACAAGCCAAGTAGAAGAATCTCGACAGGCCCTTCCAATTACAGAAGCTCGTGAGATGGTTGTTGCAATTCATAACTTCCAATACGAAGATGTGCCAACATTAGAAGACGTAGCATTTAGCCTTCACCAAGGGCAAACGCTGGGGATTGTGGGCCCAACAGGTTCTGGGAAATCAACGCTCTTAAAATTATTCCTTCGTCAATATGATGCAGGAAAAGAAGAGATTTTGATGAATGGACGTTCCATTCAAGACTATCGCATTAAAGACTTGCGCGCGCTGATGGGGTATGTGCCACAAGAACAGATTCTATTTGCGATGTCGATTAAAGACAATATCCGTTTTGGAAATCCAACGCTTCCTGATGAAGCCGTTATAGAAGCGACTAAAATCTGCGGACTGTATGACGATATCATGGCGATGCCGGAAGGGTTCGATACGTTAATTGGGGAGAAGGGTGTGCTTTTATCAGGCGGTCAAAAACAACGTCTATCGATGGCACGTGCACTTATTGTGAACCCTGAAATCTTAATGCTCGATGATTCGTTATCGGCTGTTGATGCCAAGACAGAGCATTTAATTTTAGAAAACTTGAAACGTGAACGCAGCGACAAAACAACGATGATTACAGCGCACCGTCTATCAGCGATTGTGCATGCGGACCTTATCATCGTGCTCCAAGATGGACGTATTGTTGAAAAAGGAACGCATGAAGAATTAATGGCGCTTGGTGGTTGGTATGCCAAAACCTACGACCGTCAACAGCTTGAAGCGACACTTGAGGAAGGGGGAAGTGCAGTTGAACATGAAGACCTTTAATCGACTCATTGCCTACTTATGGCGGTATAAGATGGCTAGTACGATTGCGATTTTATTTATCCTCTTATCCAGTGTGACTGCAACAGTGATTCCATTGATGGCTCGTTATTATATCGATACGTATATTGAAAAGGGCACATGGAATGAGGGGTACTGGCTCCTTATGGTTTACTACTCACTATTCTTACTGCGAGTGTTATTAACGTATATTGGGACCTATGCCTTTAGCTATGTATCCAACAGTGTTGTACGGGATTTACGTCAAGAGGCCTTTTCGAATATGCAAAAACTCAATATGACGTACTTTGATACAACACCAGCTGGAGCCATCGTTTCTAGGTTAACCAACGATACACAGGCGGTCAGCGATATGTTTAGTTCGATTTTCTCGACGTTTTTAAGTACCTTATTTATCGTCGTGGCCACCTTATCTGCGATGTTTAGTATGAATGTAGGCCTTACGATATTAATGGTTCTCTTTATTCCGGTGATGTTTGCATCCATTAAAATCTATAACCGTCTCTCTCATAGCGTCATTCGGAAGACGCGTGAAAAGCTTAGCGAGATT
This sequence comes from uncultured Carnobacterium sp., assembly GCA_937923125.1. GTDB lineage: Bacteria > Bacillota > Bacilli > Lactobacillales > Aerococcaceae > Granulicatella. The sequence goes on along the minus strand of CALALK010000006.1, from coordinate 6,674 downwards.
AACGTGAAGCTAGCAGAAAGTATTGACGGGATGAAGATGATTCAGGCATTTAACCAAGAAGAACGTTTAAGAAAAGAATTCGAACAAATTAACGAGGAGCATGTGCAATTCTCGAATCGCTCAATTAATGTGAATAGTCTGTTCCTTCGCCCAGCGATGTCGCTGTTAAAACTTGTTGCCTACGCGGTCATTATTTTATACTTTGGCCTTACATGGGAAGTAGCAGGAGTGACTGCAGGGGTGATGTACGCCTTTATTCAATTCTCGAATCAGTTATTTAATCCATTAATCGATGTGACGCAAAACTTCTCGATTATTCAAACATCGATGATTGCAGCAACTCGTGTCTTTGAAGTAATCGATAATACGGATTACGAACCTGAACAACTTGGGAAGGTGACTGAGATTAAAGACGGGAAGATTGAATTCAAGAATGTTACTTTCTCTTATGATGGAAAACGGAATGTATTAAAGAATATTAACTTTGTGGTGAATCCAGGAGAGACTGTCGCCTTTGTTGGTTCAACTGGATCAGGGAAATCTTCTATCATGAATCTCTTCTTACGATTCTATGATTTCAAAGAAGGAGAAATCTTGATTGATGATATTCCTATTCAACACTATTCACAGGAAGTCCTTCGCGATAAAATCGGACTCGTGCTTCAAGATCCATTCTTGTTCCATGGAACAGTGGCTTCCAATATTCGTATGTACCAAGACATCACGGACGAAGAAGTCAAACAAGCAAGCGAATTCGTGGATGCACATCATTTTATCGAGCAACTGCCACAAGGATATGACAATAAAGTGTCTGAAAAGGGCTCAACGTTCTCAAGCGGTGAGCGTCAATTAATCGCCTTTGCACGAACGATTGCGGCCAATCCGAAAATCCTGATTCTGGATGAAGCAACTGCTAATATCGATTCGCAAACCGAAGAAGTCATTCAAACGTCTCTTAAGAAAATGAGAAACGGAAGAACGACCTTAGCGATTGCGCACCGATTATCGACCATTCAAGATGCTAACCAAATCTTTGTGCTCGATAAAGGAGAAATCGTAGAGAGCGGAACGCATACAGAACTTCTTGAAAAAGAAGGACTCTATTATAAGATGTATCAACTCCAAGCAGGGATGATGCAAGAATAAAATAAATAGGAAAAGACATAGCGAAGAGATTCGCTATGTCTTTTTTTGCGAGTGTAACATTTTTGTTACGGTTCATAATTGTTACATCTTCCGTTGAAAAAGTCAGTTGTATCAAAAATGATACGTATCAAAATTGATACAAAAGGAGTTTTTAAATTTAAGATGTATCATCTGTGATACGTATCATGCATGATACAAAAGCATAAAAAACACCTTTGAGAAAATTTCTCAAAGGTATTTTGCGTTATTATCTACGGTTTTGTTTACCAGCGTTACGGCCACCAGTTTTGTTTTGACGTTGTGCGAACGTTTCTTGTTGAGTTGCTTTTTGAGCTGTTTTACGTGGTGTTGTACGTTGTGGTAACACAATGTTTTCATGGTTTAATTCTTCGTCGATTTGAGCTTTAATTTTTGGACGAATATATGTGTTTTGAATCCATGATTGTAAAATTTGGATAAGGGCAGAGATGAAGAAGTAAATACCAACCCCAGCTGGTGATTGGAAAGTCATCATGAACATCATTATTGGAAGAATGTAGTTCATTGAACGACTTTGTTTTTTCGTTTCTTCGTCCATTCCCATTTGGCTGACTACTGATTGAACATAGTAAGCCACCATTGTCGCAAGGGCAATTGGTAAGAATTGTGCTCCAAGGTTGATTCCCATGAAATCACTACTTGAAATTTCGTTTGATAATAGAATCGCGTTATACAATCCGCTCCAGATTGGGAGTGTAATCAAGATTGGTAAACATCCTGAACCGATACCGCCCATTAATGAGACATTGTTTAATTTGTATAACTCCATTTGTTCTTGTTGGATTGCAAGTTTCTCTTGAGGAGTTGATGCTTGTTCTGCACGAGCAGTAATCTCAGCAATATAAGGTTTTAATACTGCCATTTTTTCTTGTTGGACAAGCATTGTTTTCATTTGATGGAATTGTGTTGGCATCAATAGGACACGAACAAGTATTGATACGATCACAATTGCAATCGCGTAGTTTCCGTTAAATACGGAAGCAATTTGGTTTAATAACCATTGTGTTGGGACTACTAAATAATTATAGAGCCAACCAATTGGTTCCTTATTTTCATTAAATTGAACGGTACATCCCGCAAGTAGTAGGGGAAGAACTGTTGCAACGAATAGCAGTTGAGCTTTTTTTGTTAGTTTCATAATCACTTTCCTTTTCATTTAATAACATGATTTATTGTACACGTGTTTCGTTGAAATAGCAACGTTCTTTATATAATTTGAAACTTTGTGTATAGCGGGGCGTCACAGACCTCGCTTTCTTCATAGCGATCCACACGTCCGTAAGGGGAAGTAGAGGCTTTAACTCTTTCCATAAAACGAGTGACAGCTTTTTCCTCACCTTGTGCTACCGCAAATACAGAGCCATCCATTTTATTTTGAACGGTTCCGCACAGGTCGAGTTGGATCGCTAATTGTTGTGTGAAAAAGCGAAAACCAACCCCTTGAACACGTCCCCAGACGCGAATTTGTCTTGTAATCATGGAAAGACCTCCTAAATCATAAATTATTTCTCATCTCTATGAAACAAGATTACCATGATTTCGCAAAATTTGGTATACTAATAGACGAGGTGAAAACATGTTTAAAGTAATTGAAACAGTAGGTCAGGATGAACCATGGTGGTTTTTTGACGACTGGGAGAAAATGATTGTTTCGACTGAAGTTTTTAGTACATTAGAAGAAGCGTACGAAAGCTTTACTAAGCATGAAGCAAGACTTGAATCAAACTATCCAGAAAAGCGTGCAAAAGGAGAGAGTGCTGTTGCCTTTTGGACAAAAGAAGAAAAAGAATATTGTGTGTCGTGTGAATGTGATGTTCAAGTATTCCACGGGCTCATTTTAGTCGATGAGAAGAATCAATTAGTAGAGTTGAAAGGAGAAGAACGTGGCTAAACAAACGAAGAAAAAAACACAAAGAAAAAATTCAAAGAATACAAATCCGTTTTTATCCATTGAAGCTGTTGCCGTATTTATTATTGTCTATAGTTTATTAGCAATTTTTCAATTAGGCTTCTTAGGAAAATTCTTTGCGAATCTGATTCGTTTCTTTATCGGAGATTTATTTGCTTTCGGTGGAGTGTGCGGCGTTCTAGCTGGTTTTGGAATGTTATTCCGTGGAAGAATGCCTAAAATCATGTGGAGATGGATAGCAGCAGCAATCTCTTCAAGTGTGGCACTCCTTTTATTCGTGTCTGTGATGACCTATAGTAATTTTACAAGTTCAGGTTCTCCTGTCTTCCAAGAGATGATGAGTCGCTTTATGGTGGACTTTACATCGAATACTGTTTCTCAACGTCTCGGTGGTGGGCTGTTAGGAACACTTCTATATTCATGTACATATTTCCTTGTTTCGCAATGGGGAACGTATTTAATCGTCTTCTTATTAATAGTATGTAGCGGACTTTTGATCTTCAACGTGCATTTAAGTGACGTGATGGATTTTGTTCGTACGCAAACAGCGAATGCTTCCGAAAAGTTAGCCGAGCGTAAAGCAGAACGTGAAGCGCGCCGCTTGGAAGAAGAACAAGAAACTGAGGAGAAAGTTGTGGCAACACCTGTAGCACCAGCTCCTGCTCCAGTACAAACAGAAACACCTGAAACACCAAAAGAACCAAGAAAACATCATTCATTATTAGACCGAATGAAAGATGTGTTCTTTGATGAATATGAAGATGAAACTTTAACAGAGGAAGAGTATGCAACTTCTCCAATGGTAGAACCTATTGAACCGATTCCTCCAGTGGAACCAGTAGCGCCTGTTCAACCAGTAGCTCCAGTGATGCCTCCGCAACCAGTAGCTCCTGTTTCAGTTCAAAAGCCAGAAGAGCCTGAGTTTGAGGATGATGGGGAAGATATCGGGGAACTTTCAATGAGTGGTGAACAAAATGATGAAGATTATCAATTACCACCAGTGACCTTATTAAATCCTGTACAACAATCGGATCAATCGAATGAACGTACGATTGTAGAACGGAATATGCGTATTTTAGAACGTACCTTTGCAAGTTTCGGGGTGGATGCTAAAGTAATGCCAAACCCAATGTTAGGGCCAGCCGTTACAAAATATGAAATTCAACCAGCGATTGGTGTAAAAGTAAGCAAGATTGTGAACTTGAGTGATGATATTGCTCTTGCACTTGCAGCTAAAGATATTCGTATCGAAGCTCCAATTCCAGGAAAACCTTATGTGGGGATTGAAGTTCCAAATAGCCAAACAAGTTTTGTATCGTTTAGCGATGTGATTCAATCGGCTATTCAATCACCAAAACCTTTAGACGTACCATTAGGAAGAGATATCTCTGGTAATGTTCGTCTTTGCGATATTACAAAAATGCCGCATATGTTAATTGCCGGTTCAACTGGTTCTGGTAAATCCGTATGTATTAACGGCATTATTACAAGTATTTTAATGAAGACAAAACCACATGAAGTGAAATTAATGATGATCGATCCGAAGATGGTAGAGTTGAATGTGTATAATGGCATTCCGCATCTATTAACTCCGGTTGTAACGAACCCTCGTAAAGCGGCTCAAGCCTTACAAAAAGTAGTAGCTGAGATGGAAAAACGTTACGAATTATTCGCTTCAATGGGAATGCGTAATATCGATGGATATAACGCTCATGTCGAACAATATAATCGTGAAACTGGCGAAAATAACCCAACACTTCCTTATATCGTCGTGATTGTAGACGAGCTTGCGGACTTAATGATGGTTGCAAGTAATGAGGTGGAAGATGCGATTATTCGTCTTGCGCAAATGGCCCGTGCTGCCGGAATTCATATGATTCTTGCAACACAACGTCCATCCGTTGACGTTATTACAGGGATTATTAAAGCCAACGTTCCTTCTCGTATTGCCTTTGCGGTATCCAGTGGTACAGACTCTCGTACGATTATCGATGCCAATGGTGCTGAGAAACTTCTAGGTCGTGGGGATATGCTATATATGCCAATGGGTGAAAATAAACCAATTCGTGTACAAGGAGCATTCCTAACAGACGAAGAAGTCGAACGTATCGTTGATTTTGTTAAGAATCAACAAGAAGTAGAGTATGATGAAGCGATGATGCCTTCAGAAAATACAACTTCTGCAGGTGGAAGTGAACCAGAAGACGAACTATTCTACGAAGTGATTGAACTATTAAAAGAACAAGAAACGATTAGTACCTCTTATTTACAAAGAAGATTCCGTATCGGATTTAACCGTGCAGCGCGTATAATTGATGATTTAGAAGCGCGTGGCTATGTTGGACCTGCTGATGGAAGTAAAGGAAGAAAAGTTAATGTTCATGTTTTCAATGAAAATGACGCTTCCGAATCCGGTGAAACCAACACATAAAAATGTAAAACCCGAACATTTTTCATAAAAATTGCCTCCAATGAAAAGATTTAGCTTGATTTTCATTCTATTTATGTTAGAATGACTGTAGTAAATCATTTATTGGAGGTTTTTTATCGTGAAAACTAAAAAGAATTTAGCTTTATTTGCATTGACACTTGGTGCGACTGCTGTATTGGCAGCGTGTGGCGGATCAAAATCTGATAGCTCACAAGCATCTTCTCAAAACGCTGGCTCTTCAGACAACTTTAAAGCGGTAATGGTATCTGATACTGGTGGTATTGACGATAAATCATTCAACCAAGGCGCTTGGGAAGGCCTTCAAGAATGGGGTAAAAACAACGGTGGTAAAACAAAAGGGAATGGTATTGATTACATTCTTTCAAAAGCAGAATCTGACTATACTACAAACCTTAACACTGCGGTTTTAAATGAGTACAATATTATTTTCGCAATCGGATTTAAATTACAAAAAGCTGTTGATGAAGCAGCAAAAGCAAATCCAGATGCTCACTTTGCGATTATCGATAGTGTGGTTGAACAACCAAACGTTGCTTCAATCAACTACAAAGACCAAGAAGCAGCTTTCCTTGCAGGGGTTGCAGCTGGTTTAACAACTAAAACAAATAAAGTAGCTTTCATCGGTGGTATGCACGGTCCAGCATTAGACAAATTCGAAGCTGGTTTCAAAGCAGGGGTTCAAGCAGTTAACCCTAAAGCAACTGTTGAAATTCAATATGCTGAATCATTCTCAGATGGTGCTAAAGCAAAATCTCTTGCAGAAGCAATGTACGCTTCAGATGTTGACATTATTTATGCAGCAGCTGGTGGTGCAGGACTTGGAGTATTCGCAGCAGCTAAATCAATCGTTGAAGCAAATCCAGATCGTCAAATTTGGGTAATCGGGGTTGACCAAGACCAACAAGCAGAAGGTAAAGTGAACGACTCTCGTAACGTAACATTGGCATCTACACTTAAAGGTGTAAAACAAGCGCTAATCAAATTTAGTGAAGATGCTTCTAAAGGAAACTACCACGGTGGTGAACAAGTACTTTACGGATTATCTGATAACGGTGTTGGTTTAACAGATGGTCAATTATCAGATGCAGTTAAGGAAAAAGTTGCTGTATACAAAAAAGCAATTATCGA
>CALALK010000005.1 GCA_937923125.1 uncultured Carnobacterium sp. | reverse complement strand
TTTGTAGATTTCATGGAAGATTTCTTCTTCTAGTTGATTGGCTACTTGTTGAAATAACGGGATATCACTTTGAAAATCAAATTTCATAACGCACCTCCTTGTTCATGATCACTTTGTGTTAATCGGTTAGTTACTTGTGTAACTAACTATAAGACTAAAACAAATATTTGTCAACACCTTTTCGAAAAAATTTTTTAACAAAATAAAAAAACGCCTGATATACCAAGGAAAAACCTTGATATATCAAGCGTTTGGAGACTTTAGATTTTATAAATATTTTTCTAAAATTTCTTCTAATTGTTCTTTAGCATGGTAGCCAACCACTTTATCAACGACTTCGCCGTCTTTTTTGATAAGTAATGTTGGGATACTCATAATGCCAAATGCACGAGCTGTTTCTGGGTTTTCGTCAACATCTACTTTTGTAAAAGTGACTTTATCTCCCATTTCTTCGTCTAATTGGTCGATTACTGGACCTTGCATACGACATGGACCACACCAAGTTGCCCAGAAGTCTACTAAGACTACTCCATTTTTAGTTTCTTCTACAAAGTTTTTATCTGTTAATGATTTTACCATTCGAATCATCCTTTCCTTTTTCTATAAACCTAGTATAGCAACCCCTCGGAAGGTGACCAACTATTCTGCTCACGGTTTACTTAAAGGTCACGATGGTCGCTCCATTTCCACCCGTATTCATTGGCGCAAATTCAAAACTTGCAACAGAACGGTGGCTACGTAGCACCTTATGAACGCCTTGCTGGATGGCTCCTGTTCCACGTCCATGAATGATGGTTACACGTGGATAGTTCGCAAGAATGGCTGCATCCAGATATAACTCTAGATCCTTCATTGCTTCTTCGTATCGTTTTCCACGAAGGTCTAATTCAGAAGAGACGTGACTACTACGTGCACTCTTCACGATGACTTGTTGCTTGGCTTCTTGCGCTTCAGCAATTGGAGAAAGGTCCTCAACGGCAATCTTCATCTTGATGATTCCCATTTGAACCACCCATTCCTGGTCATTCACTTTTTCAACAAGCGTACCGCGTTGGCCAAATGAAAGAACTTCGACACTTTGTCCGACTTGCAGCGCCTTCTTCGCTTTTTCCTTGCGAAGTACCTTGTTCTTCTTCAAGGCTTGCTCATGCTTCAAGTCTTTCAGTGCTGTTTTCTTCTCAATCATCTCATGCTCTTTAACAGTACTTTGCTTACTTCTTAATTGAAGTTCACGAATTTCAGATAAAATCTTATCCGCATCATCTTGACTCTGTTCAATTAAGGTATTTGCACGTTCTTTTGCTTCTTCTAAGAGACGTGCTTTATTGGCTTGGAATTGTTCCGTTTCGCGTTGTAAATCCGCAAGTAATTGCGTACTCAATTCTAACTGATGACGCATCTTGTCGGCATCACGCTGAGCACGGCGACGTTTTTGTTCCAAGTCACTAATCATTGCATTCAAATCTTGGTCTTCTTCAGAAAGAAGTCCTCGCGCTTGGTCGATAATGATAGACGGTAACCCAAGACGTTTTGAAATATCAAAGGCATTACTACGCCCCGGTACTCCTAGTAAGAGTTGGTAAGTTGGTTGAAGGGTATCCCCATCAAATTCCATACTTGCATTAATCGTTTTAGGACGGTCATAGCCGTATGCTTTCAACTCAGGATAGTGCGTTGAGGCAATCACATAACTTTGCTTACTTGCAATATAATCGAGAATCGCAATCGCAAGAGACGAGCCTTCTTGTGGGTCTGTCCCTGAACCAATTTCGTCGATTAAAAGCAAGCTCTTATCGTTGATTTGTTTCAAAATAGACACGATATTCGACATATGAGAGGAGAACGTCGATAGGTTTTGCTCAATCGATTGTTCATCTCCAATATCCGCAAAAATCTCTGTAAAGATTCCTACACGGCTATTTTCACCAGCAGGAATATACAGCCCCATCTGTGCCATCAGTTGAATCACACCAACCGTCTTCAAGAGGATGGTTTTCCCACCCGTATTTGGCCCTGTAATGACAATTGCTTGATACTCTTCCCCGAGAATAATATCGTTAGCCACAGCCTTCTCACGGTCTAATAGTGGGTGCCACGCTTGCCAGAGGGCTACGTAATTATTGGAATCGATAATCGGTTCTGTCGCCTTCAACTCATGGGCATATAAGGCTTTTGCATTCACCACATCCAGACGCGCCAATACATAATGGTTTTGATGTAATGAATTCGTATATGGCATGAGTTTTTGAGACAATTCCCAAAGAATCCGTTCTACTTCACGCTTCTCTTGAATTTGATACTCACGAAGCTTGTTATTTAAATTCACGACTGCTTGTGGCTCCATAAAGAGCGTTTGACCCGTTGCACTTTGGTCATGGACCGTTCCGCCAAAGACAGATTTATACTCTGCTTTTACAGGAAGTACATAACGGTCATTCCGAATCGTGATAATGGTGTCGCTTAAATACTGCGCATTTTTCCCTGTGATGTATTGATCCATTTGACGACGAATATCTTGCTCCGTCTTTTGAATCCCTACACGAACGCCATGTAAGGTTGGAGACGCACTATCTAAGACATACCCATCTTCACGAATAGAGGCTTCTAGTTCGTGCGTCACTTCTGGGATACTTTCGAGTTTTTCGACAAGACGCGGTACGCGCTTTAATGCGATTTCCTCTTCTTCGACTTTCTCAAAGAAACGCTCAACCTCATGTGTTGTCGTTAAGACACGTAAAATATCACTTAACTCGCGTCCATTAAGCCCTGCTTCTAGTTCCAGACGTTTTAGGGCAAAACTAATATCTTTCAACCTTGGAATCGGAATCCCTTGCTTCAAACGTAAGAGCTCCACTCCATCTGTTGTTTCTTCAATCTTATTTTGAATGGCCTTTGCATCGACTTCAATCGGAAGTTCCTTAATCATTTGCTTCCCTTTTTCGGAAGTCGCATATTCGGCCAGTTGTGTTCTAATTTTTGAAAATTCTAAAACCTTTTCGATTTTCGAATTCATAACAGTCCTTCTTTCTTAAAAAACGTGGAACAAGTTTGTTCCACGCTTCGAGGTTTTATTTAGGTAATAACCAACTTGAAACGATTTGCGTCACAATTGGTGTTTTTGTGATGATGAAGTTTGGCAATCCACCTTCGATAATCTTTTGTGCTGGTGCCAGTGGAATCATCGCTACTGCGTAAAGTACAAAGTAAACGAATAAGTAGTTCATAAAGAATCCAAGTGCCGCTCCACCAATCGTATTGAACTGTTTCAATAGCGGTAAGAATGTTAATTCGCTAGCGACATATCCAAGGAATCGAACCACTAACCATCCAAGAATCATAATCACTAAGAATGCTACCAATTTATAAAATGATTGGTCAAGTGACATCGCTTGTGCTTCCGTGAAAATCGCTAAGTGATTTCCTGGAATGTAAGATGGATATGGAATATATACTGATAAGAATTTTGCGAGTCCTTCGTATGTCAACATCGCAACTAAGAATGTGATGAAGTATCCTGCGATATACACGAGTTCTAAAGTTAACCCTCGGCGCATCCCGGTATACACACCGACTAATAAATAAAATAAAATAATTAATGTTACCATTGAAACCTACCTTCTCAACAAATCTTGTTGTAATTCAAATTGTTTTTCTAATTCTTGTTTTCTAGTTGCATCAATCGAAGGGCGTTTATGTTGAATGGTGCGCAATTCTTTTTCTAATTGCTCCACACGTTTCTTTAACGCGACCACTTCTTCTTGCTTTTCAAATTGATTCGAGATGGCATTGATGGCTGCAAGGAGCGCCACTTCTTCCGTCGACAATTTGTCAGATACTCGAGTGATTTGATCTAATTGTTCTTGTAAGACACGCACAATACTTTGCATTTCTTGTTGCGACTTACGACCAATAATCGTATAAGATTTCCCTGAAATCGTTGCTTTTACTCTTGTTTTTGGTTGATTCACAAAAGACCCTCTCACTTTCTCCATAATATCACCTTATTTTACCATTTTTCATTTAAAAATACACTAAAAATCCACTTTTTTAGAGAGTGGACGGATGAAATTTGTCGTGGTATGCTAAAAAGAAAAGGGGGAACGACATGAATTCATTAACTTTAATTTTATCACCTGAGCAAATTGCAACACTAGGAGCAAACTATGCTTCCTACACGCAATCTCCTCCACCACACGCAACATTGCGTCTAAAGGTCGACGGTTTATCGATTACGGCCTATAAATCAGGCAAGGTTCTCTTCCAAGGAAAAGGTATCGAAGACTTTATCCAACAAAACCAACTCGAACAATCGATGGACGCAACTACAAAGAAAGCTCTCGAAGAGTCTACTCTTCCAGAAGGTTTTGCGACTTGGAGCGTCATCGGAAGCGATGAAGTCGGTAACGGCG
>CALALK010000004.1 GCA_937923125.1 uncultured Carnobacterium sp. | reverse complement strand
CAAATTTCACGGCATTCTCATAGGTGCGATTGGCAACACCATAGAGTTTTCCATTTAAAGATTCCATTGCTACAGCTAATTCATTCGCAATAACGCCAGTTCCGATAGTGACCCAGTTCTTTGTTACTTTTTGTTGCATACACTCTACCTCCAAAATTCGTTACTTCCATGATACCTGCGACGTAACCAAAACACAACCCAAGCGTACAAAAAAAGCTAGACCGAAGCCTAGCTTAATGCGATACGATAAATTGTTTAATGATTTGAACTAATTGTTTTTGTTGCTCTTCGGCACTCATTGTCGCCTCACCATCACCCTTTTGCTGACCATAAAGTCCAAATCCACTATGATTCCCACCTTCAATGATTGTATAGAGTGTAGACTCTGGTAACCGAGATTTGGCATCTTCATATTTCTCTTGTTTCAAAATTTTATCGTTCGAAGCCGTAATGGATAAAACAGGAATTTGAGTGTCGCTAATATCCGTACTTTGATCTGGATAACTTGCCAGTAAAATTAATCCGGCAACTTGACCCATCTCGTTCAGTTTTTTTGCTTCAATGGTTGAAACAACACCGCCTAGAGAATGCCCTCCGACAAACACTTTATTCAAGTGCTCTTCTTTTACGATAGTGGCCATCGTTCCATTATCCAATACCGGTAAATTTAACTGAGAGGAAATAATGTACACTTCGATTCCTTCTTTAGCGAGTCCATCCGCAAGTTTTGCATAAGCTTGCGGTTCAACTAATGCACCCGTATAAAATAAAAGCGTTCCTTTCTTTTCTCCAGTCACCTCAAAATGAGTCCAGTTGTTTTTCTGTTCAAACGCTGCAATATTCCAAGTTTCTTGTGCCTCAGGAGTCGCTCGATACGTAAACATTTGAATCAATCCTAGAGCCAATAAAATAAATGCAAATAGGACTCCAAAAACTCCGTACATGATTTTTCTTTGTTTTGTCATCTGTCATCTCTTCTCTCTATAAACCTTACCACTATAGGATACTACAACTGTATACAAAAACACAATACACCTAATACAAGTGATACCGTATACGGTATCACTTAACTTTTAAAACCGAAATTTTCATGAGCAAGTTGTTCGAGTTAAATTAAATCAATAAAAACAACTAAAAAAGGTGGATGCAATGCATCCACCTTTTTACAATTCAGATTAATTTTCTGCTTCGGCTTGTTTTTTACGTTTATTTGCTTTTTCACGTTCGCCTTTATTTAGAATTTGTTTTCTTAAACGAATCGTTTCTGGAGTAATTTCGCAGTATTCATCGTCTGATAAGAATTCTAATGACTCTTCAAGAGATAATTTCTTAGGAGTCTTAATCACTGAAGTTTGGTCTTTCGTAGCTGAACGAATATTTGTTTGTTGTTTTGCTTTCGTAATATTAACCGCTAAGTCATTTTCACGAGAGTGTTCTCCAACAATCATTCCTTCATAAATTTCAGTACCTGGTTCAGTGAAGATCACACCACGTTCTTCAACACCCATAATTCCGTATGTTGTTGCTTTACCTGTATCTGTTGAAACAAGTGCGCCATTACGACGTCCGCCGATGCTTGTTGGAATGTATGGTAAGTATTGATCGAATGTGTGGTTCATAATTCCGTAACCACGTGTCATTGATAAGAATTCAGTTGTATATCCTAATAATCCACGAGCTGGAACTAAGAAGACAATACGAACTTGTCCATTATCGTTATGTTGCATATCTTGCATTTCACCTTTACGGTTACTTAATGATTCAATAATTGAACCCATGTATTCTTCAGGAGTATCGATTTGTACACGTTCAAATGGTTCACATTTTACGCCATCGATTTCTTTAATAATTACTTCTGGACGAGATACTTGTAACTCAAATCCTTCACGACGCATGTTTTCGATTAAGATAGATAAGTGTAATTCCCCACGTCCTGATACAATCCATGCATCTGGTGAATCTGTTGGTTCCACTTTTAGAGATACGTCTGTTTGTAATTCACGCATTAGACGTTCTTCAATCTTACGAGCTGTAACGAACTTCCCTTCGCGTCCTGCAAATGGTGAGTTGTTCGTCAAGAATGTCATTTGTAATGTTGGTTCATCAATGTGTAATACTGGTAAGCTTTCATGTGTATCTACTGGAGTTACTGTTTCTCCAACGAAGATATCTTCCATACCAGATACAGCGATTAAATCCCCTGCTTTTGCTTCATTGATTTCTAAACGATTTAATCCGAAGAAACCAAATAATTTAGTAACACGGAAGTTTTTCTTTGTACCGTCTAATTTTAATAAGGTTACTTGGTCCCCAACTTTGATTGTTCCACGGAAGACACGTCCGATACCGATACGTCCCACATATTCATTATAGTCTAATAATGATACTTGGAATTGTAAGGGTTCATCTGAGTTATCTACTGGAGCTGGGATATGTTCGATAATTGTATCGAATAAGTAATCCATTGTTTTTTCTTGGTCCGCTGGGTTATCTGATAAACTTGAAGTTCCGTTTAATGCTGAAGCATAAACTACTGGGAATTCTAATTGATCATCATCGGCACCTAATTCGATGAATAATTCTAATACTTCATCGACTACTTCTTCTGGACGAGCAGCGTCACGGTCGATTTTGTTTACTACAACGATTGGTGTTAAATGTTGTTCTAATGCTTTTTTCAATACGAAACGAGTTTGAGGCATTGTACCTTCATACGCATCCACTACAAGAACTACACCATCTACCATTTTCATGATACGTTCTACTTCTCCACCGAAGTCCGCGTGTCCTGGTGTATCCATGATATTGATACGAGTTCCTTTATATTGAACGGC
>CALALK010000003.1 GCA_937923125.1 uncultured Carnobacterium sp. | reverse complement strand
TTTGATATAAACTTGGCGCCTTTTCACGACTTTCTGCATCATCCAATTTGAATTTTTTCACATCTATTTCAATAGTGAAACCTATTGTTTTTTCGCCATCTGACGTAGTAACTTTTACACCTTCGATATCTTTCATTTGATTCACGAGTTCGTCTCGTTTTTGACGTGTTGCTGTTGCAAATTCCTGAACCCCTGACAAACGTACTACTACATCGGTTGTTAGAGATAAAACTGTGTCATTTCCTTTGTCATATACATAGGTATAAGTGACCTTTGAATGTTCTGTTTGTAAAACAAAGACTGATTTACTTTCTGATCGGCAACCTAGTAATACAAATAATGCTCCTAATAATACAATCGATAACTTCAAGATTTTCTTCATGAGAATACTCCCCTTTATTTCACTTCTTTAAACTCGTATTCTAGAATAGCGTCTTTAGATAATTGGTAGCTAACAATATTATCCTTTCTTTTCAACGCTGCATTAACGGTGTTATAGAGTGTTGGCGCCTTCTTGCGACTTGTCGCATCATCGAACTTAAATTTATTAACGTCGACTTCAATCGTTAGCGTAATGTAGTTATTATCGTCCTTCTTAGTGTATGTAACACCTTCAATTCCTTCCATCTCCGCTACAACCTCGTCTCGTTGACTACGAGCGGCTTCTGTGTACCGTTCATCTTTGGTGATATCGTAAATGATTTCCATCGTTAGTTTAGAAACTGAATCTTTCTCTTTATCATATATATAGATTAATTTCGTCTTACTAGCACTCTCCTGTAAAACAAATTCACTTTTTGTTTCTTGGCTACAACCTAGTAAAACAAATAACGCCCCCATTAATAGAATGGATAGTTTCAAGATTTTCTTCATTCAAATACTCCTTTAATCTGACTTGCCTTAATCATAGAAAATGAACTATCGTTTGTCAAATTCTGTTGAAGTCCACACTCATCATTTATATAAAAAACTTGGATTCCATTCACTGAAATCCAAGTTTCTATTCGACTATTTCACTTCTTTAAATCCTTCTTTTAAAATACTCTTTTTAGATTCTTCAAAGCTGTAAATATCATTTTTCTTTATTACCGCTGTATGAACGCTACTATATAGAGCTGGCGCTTTAGCAGCTGTCTTCTCATCATCGTAGTTGAACTTCTTAAGATCCACTTCAATCGTTATCTTTAGTTCTTTTGCGCTATCAGATTGAGTGACTTTAACCCCTTCAACACCGCTCGCGTCGTCTACTATTAGTTTTTGGGTACTACGTGCTCTTTCTTCGATTTCTTTACTTTTTGAAATGTCGTAGATGAGATTAAATGTTACAGATGAAACTGAATCTTTTTCTTTATCGTATACATAGGTTATTTTTTGTTTTATATCACTTAAATCTAAAGTAAATTCACTTTTTGTTTCTGAGCTACATCCTAGTAACACAAATAACGATCCTAACAACACCATTGTTAATTTCAAAATTTTCTTCATTAAAATGCTCCTTTAAATCTGACTTGTCTTTATCATAAGAAATGCGAGGAGATGTGTCAACCTATTCCTGTTAAAGGCTGCTCTAAAAAGTGCAAACAAAAACCGCCTCCCTTTCAGGAGACGGTTATTTCATTTCATATTAGAAACGGATGTAAGTTGCGCGAGCTGCAACGCTTGCTGGGATTGTACGGTAAGAGATTACGTTTAATCCACGTACGTTCATTTCAGAGATGTATAATGAACCATCTGCGTTAACTGCTTCTACGAATGCTACGTGTCCGTAAGTTGGGTCAGCACCTGCTAAACCTTGTTGGAATACGATTGCTGAACCAGCTGAAGGTGAGTTAGATACTGAGTATCCATAGCTACGAGCGTATGCTGGCCATTCAGCCGCGTTACCCATCATGCTGTGTCCGATTGGAGTACCAACTTGTGCCATACGGTTAAATACGTAGTAAGTACATTGTCCGAAGTATCCACCGTTAAGTGAAGCACGGAAACTTGGGTCAACTGCTGGGAAACCTCCGCCAGCTGTGTAAGTGTAGCTTGATGTTTGTGCTGGAGCTGGTGTTGAAGTAGAGCTTGAAGTTGAAGCTGTACTTGTTGAAGCTGTGCTAGCTGCTGCAGGTGCAGGAGCTTCATATGAAGTTTGTGTAGCAGTTGTTTGTGATTGTGAAGCTTGTGCTGCTAATGCTTGACGAGATGCTTCAGCAATACGAGCTGCTTCTGCTTCAGCTTTTGCTTTTTCTTCAGCTAAACGTTTTTGGAAAGCTTCTTTTTCAGCAACTAATCCATCACGTTTTGCGATTTCAGCTAACTCTTCTTGTGAAAGGTTTGCTAATAATACTTTGTTTTTAGAGAAAGTATCGTTTAATTCTGTTTGTAATGAAGCTAATTCTTTTTCAGCTGCTTCTTGTTCAGCTAATTTTTCTTGTTGAGCTTCTTCTTTAGATTCTACTTGTTTTTTGTCTTCAGCTTGTTGTTGCATTAATTCGCGGTTTGCGCTCATTAAGTCCATTACAACACCGATACGGCTAACCGCATCTGATAAGCTTTCAGCGTTTAATAAGAAATCTAAGTATGAACGAGCACCGTTTGTTTGTACTGAACGAGCTTGTTCTTCTAAACGTGAGTTACGTTCTGCGATTACTTTTTCTAATTTAGCAATTTCAGCTTTTAATGTTTCAATTGCTTCTTGAACTTCAGCTTTTTTAGCTTGAGTTGTATCAATTTTAGTTTGTACATCAGATAATTCTTTCGCTAATGTATCGATTGTAGAATTAACTGCTGATTTTTTCTCATTAATGTTAGCAATTGATGAGTTTACTGTTTCGATTTGTGAATCGAAGT
>CALALK010000002.1 GCA_937923125.1 uncultured Carnobacterium sp. | reverse complement strand
TGGTGGTACCATACCGCCGACCATTACAGCCGCCATTACGTCTGAACCAGCTGCTCCAGCACTTGTGACTAAGGCTGTCCCTGTTACATAAGCCGCCTTATTAATTGGACCACCCATATCAATCGACATCATTGCACCGACTAAGAATCCTAATACGATTCCAAGTTCACGAGGAATATTTGCCAAGAAGTTGATTAAACCGTTCATAACAGCTCCCATTGGTCCGTTAATCACGAATAACATTAAAAGACCCATGATTAATACCCCAAACACTGGGAATAGGAAGATTGGTTTTAATCCTTCTAATGGTTTTGGTAACCATGAGAATGCCCATTTAAGTAATGCGATAATTCCGCCTGCTAAGAAACCGGCTACTAATGCGCCAAGGAATCCTGAAGAAACATACCCTTCAGCGAATACTCCGCCTGTTGCAAAGTCCGTTAATACCGCAGGATTTGCAAACACCCCACCCATGAAACCAACAACTAAACCTGGACGATCCGCCATTGATTGACCGATGAACCCAGCTAACATTGGAAGCATCATCGCGAAGGCTAATTTACCCATACGGAAAATCGCTTCAGCAATTGGATTATAACTTGGATCTTTCACATCAAAGGAAGTAATTCCCCAGAAGAATGAAACTGCGATTAAAATCCCACCAGCTACAACGAATGGTAGCATGTGTGATACCCCGTTCATTAAGTGTTTGTAGAATTGACGCCCTAATGATTCGCCCTCTACACTTTCGTCTGTTGCACCTGCATCTTCACCAGCATGGTAAATTGGAGCGTCTGCTTTTGCAGCACGTGCTACTAATTCGTCTGCTTTATTAATTCCATCAGCTACTTTTGTGATGATGACTGGCTTACCGTCAAAACGAGCCATTTCAACTTGTTTGTCCGCTGCAACGATAATCGCTGTTGCACGTTCGATATCTTCTTTTGTTAATCGGTTGCCGATTCCTGATTGTCCGTTCGTTTCCACTTTAATCTTGTAACCAGCCGCTTTACCTGCTTGTTTTAATTTTTCTTCGGCCATGAAAGTATGCGCGATTCCTGTTGGACAGGCTGTTACCGCTAATACATACACGTCTTCGTTCGAAGGAGTTGCTTCCTCTGTTACTTCTTCAACTGCTTCTTCTTGAGGTGCTTCGAATTTCTTGAATACTTCAACGACTTCATCCGCACTTCCTGCTTGAAGAAGGGCCGCTTTTGCTTCAGGGTTCATTAATACTGAAGAAAGTTTCGCTAAGGCTTGCAAATGCTCGCCTCCGCCACCTGCAGGAGCTGCAATCATGAAGATGAGTTTTGCAGGTTGTCCGTCGAAGGATTCCCACTCGATTCCTTGTTCGCTACGTCCGAAAACAATCGCAGCTTCTGTGATGGATTCGTGTTGCGCGTGAGGAATGGCGATTTCGTCACCGACACCTGTTGTTGATTGAGCTTCACGTGCTTCAAGTGCAGCAACGTAAGCATCCACATCGCTCACTTTACCAAGGCTCGCAAAGTTCTCTGCTAAGTGTGCTAACGTTTCTGATTTTGTTGTTGTTTTAAGCGATAAGTCCATCGCTTCTTTAATAAATAAATCTGATAATTTCATCTTCTACTCCTTTACGCTTACAGTTTTGTAACCACTACTTGTGGTAATAACTCTTCGATAAATGATTTTTC
>CALALK010000001.1 GCA_937923125.1 uncultured Carnobacterium sp. | reverse complement strand
GTCCTTTTTATTTATTTTGCACATACTGCTCAAGTCGGTAGCTTCCTGCAGTGAGATAGACTCCTGCCATCGCAAGGATAACCCAGACTGATGGGAAGAGCGTTTGAAGGTCAATCGATTTGTACAACCAGTAAATTGGGCTGATATACGCCACAAGTCTGAGCCAGCTTCCTCCAAAATCCCCAAACGCTGCTGGCATTCCAATCCCCGCCATCACCATGACAAACAGCACTCCAAACGTCGTCGCGTGTCCTGGTGATTTGAAAATTCTGAAGAAGAATAAGTTTAGGCAGAGACTGTAAATAATCGTTACGGCTAATAGTCCCGTATACACTCCCCAGTTCATTTCTGGAACGAATCCTGTCAAGACCATCGCTGCCATAAGGAGCATATTGACGATAAACATAAAGATAAAGTACGCCAATAAGAACGAAAGCGTGATTTCCAAATTCGAACGTGGAGAGACGACTGAGCGTTTCAACACGTGACTCTTCTTGAAATTAATCCAGTCCGAAGCAATCACTGACGCATTCATGATGACATAAAGGAGAGAGATGAGCATGACTACTCCACTCGCAACACTCGTCTTCGTTTCATTGATAGTTACGACCATTTCATTGTCAGTCTCTGGTAATGTCTCTTCTTTGGTCAACACGCCTGTTTGTTGCAGCTTCGCGTTTAGCATGACTTCTTTTAACACCTTCGTCAACTGTGCATCAAGAAGAAAGTCTCTCGTGCCGCGCTGCGTATTCCAGATGCGAATCGTTGGCACTTGGCCTTCTTTCGCCTTCTGTAAATAGTTCGCAGGCACTTGGTAAATAACGTTCATTTCCCCTTTTTTCAAGGCTTCTTTTGCACTATCTAAGTCGAAATACACATTTTCTTCTCGAATATACGGTGCGATCAATTCTTGGTACTCATCATTTCCCTCTTCAAACACAAAGGCGACCGTTTTTGCGACCGTACTTGGCGCTTTCGTATCCACTGTTCCTTGTGATGCAATCATGATTCCGTTGACTAAAGCTGGCATCCCAATCATCATAAAGAGAATCATCGGCATTTTCAATAATCGTTTCAAATGAAAGATTGTCATTCTGATAAGATTCATTGTCGTGCCTCCTTTCTCTTCAATGACCAGTTAAAGACTAGCCCTAGGATTAAAATAATAGGGGAAGCAACGGTCACCATCCCTCTCATCGATATCCCATTCATTACCTCGACAAATGGTGTATACATAAATTTTTGAAGTGGATTTCCGCTGAGGAAGCTAAAGGCTGAACTGATACGGTCGAGCGGAATCACTCCTGATAAGAACATGTAGATTAAGTTCATAGAAGTCGAAAATGCTGGTAAATTCTTCTCGGTCACGAAATTGCCGATTAAATTTCCAAGTACATTAAAGACTAAACTATAGAAAACGACGAGAACAATAATGCTACCGAAGTTTCCTCCAAAAGTCGTTGGATCCAGAATCTTCCATAGGCCAATATACACGAATGACAATAGAGTCGTCATTATCATATTCACGGCTAAATCGAGTCTATCTTTTTCGCAGATGCTAAATGGCAATACGTTTAATCGTTTACGAAGGCCGCTGAATTCCTTTTTTACCCCAAAGCCCATCGCAGTTTCAAGGAACATCATAAATAGAAAGCCCAACCCTGTAATCGCGTAATGTTGGTTTGCAGTTACTTGTGACTCTGCTTCCACCTGTTCCGTCTCAAAAGCACCTGATGCAATTTCCTGTTGTAAAGATACAAGCATCCCCGCTACTTGTTCTGGCGTAATCGATGCATTTTGACTTTCCGCGACTTTATTCATCACAGTGCTTGCTTCTAACAGTTGTGACGTGATTGTTTGAAAGAGCGTTTGATAGACCGCCAATGACGTATTCGATGTTCGTCCTAATTTCTCAAGAACAATCGGAGTCGTTTGCGAACGTGTTTGAATCGATTCTGTAAAATCCGAAGGAATCGTCGCAATGATTTTGGCATTTTCTTTCACACTTGTCAGCGCAATTTGTTTTTCCTCCGTAAGCTTCTCAAACAATGCAACCACTTGTTCTCCGTAAGCCCCTTTATCTTGATTATCGATATAAATCTTCGTTTCAATCGTTAAATCAGATGGATTGAAGGCACCCTTTGTGGAAAACGCCAAGAAAAGCATTAACAGAAATGGCATTAATACCAGCATCAATAGCGCTGGAAAAGACTTCAGAGAGGATATTAAATTGGCTTTAATATAACGAATGTATCTCATAAGTCCTCCTTAATCACGAAGCGTCTTTCCTGTTAATTGTAAGAACGCCTCTTCTAATGTCGTTTCTTTTACGTTGACGGATTTAATCACGAGTTGTGCCTGTTCGACTTGCTCAATCAATTTCATCATCGAGAAAATCGTTTGGTCAATCGTAAGTTCCATGTCTTGGCCGTCGACAGTTACAAATTGAATGCCGTTTTCGCTATTCTTCAACACTTCGTCAAATCCAGCAGGCACGCGGTCCAATGTGAGGGCTACCGTTTGTGTATGCCCCACGAGTTTTTTCACTTCTTCTTTCGTTCCATACGCCACTTCTTCTCCTAAATCGAGAATGAAGACGCGTTTACAAAGGGTTTCGATTTCCTCCATATAGTGCGACGTATAAAGAATCGTTGTCC